>NZ_JAMXSL010000011.1:0-60364 GCF_026131715.1 Anaerococcus sp. NML200537
ATTTAATTATTGTTTTAATGGGTTTTTATAAAAGATTTATTTTAAATTTTTATATGACTTAATTTCTATTATAGTAGACTCTTTTTTATCATTAGCATAAGAAGTACTAACGTTTAGTGTTAATAATATTGCAATTAGAAGTAATATATTTTTTTTCATAAAGCAACTCCTTTTAATATCGTTTGTAATATTATATAGTTGAATTAATTATAAAAAAGTGACATGGATGTCACTTTGAATATTTTAATTTGCTTGTAAAGTTTATATGCAAATTATTTGAATAGTAAAGGAGAAACTTATGAAAAATAAAAAAACAAAATATTTTGCCTGCTTATTAAGTGCTAGCATATTAGCTAGCCCAATTGGCCAAGCTTTTGCTAGCCAATGTAATATTGGAATGAATAAAGATGATATAAAAATCAATTCGATAACTCAAAGCTCAACAAAAGTTACAAACCAGAGTATATTAAATAATATAGAAATTAAAGATGAAGGTGATAAAAGAATCGTAACAATAACTGATAGTAAAACTGGAGAAAAAAATCAATTAATTGCGAATTTTAAAGATAATACCCTCTATTCTACAATCACCAATAAAACAATAGATTTGCCAGCTGATTTATCATTTTATAGGGTAGAAACAACTTATGAGACAAAAAGGCTTACCTATAAGCAGATAAGTGATTCCCTAGGTGATAAGATTGATGTTGCTAGCCTAGTTGGTCTTGTTATGTCTTATGTACCAGGACTAGAAGGAGCTGGTGGTGTAACTGTTGTGATTAGTGAAATTGTAAGGTATTATAATAATCATCTGGCCAATAAGTCAACTGAGCATGGTCTTATATTTAAGATAAAAAAGGTAAGACATATAAGGCGTAGGGGATCAAAACATAATGTAGCGTATAGAACTTCAAAAACAATTGTGGGTGTGACTAAGTTCTAAAAAGTAAATATTTATACGGAGCAAAATTATGCAAGAAAATACAAATAAATTAAAGATAGTCAACATAATATCTATAGCATTAACAGCACTTATTCTTTTATCTATATTTGATATATTTAAATTAAAAGAGTATAGGTCAGTTTTTGTAGGAGCTTTTTTAGTGACGTTATTTTTAAAAATCTTATTGTCTGATTTAAACAAAAAGGAGAAAATTTATTCACTGGTAGCTTTAGTGATAATAGCAATAATTTTTGTTTTTATATTTGTTAAGTTTTCCTATCTATGGGTTTTGTAAAATAAGGGGATTTATAGATTTAATAGTTACTATATAAATGCATGTTGCTTGAGCTTGTAGTAAATAAGGATCAATTTTACTAAGTTAAGAAGCTCTATGATTAGGTGAATACTCTAAAATAGGTGATGATAAAAAGCTTATAAGAGAAATTTAAGGAGACCTCGGATAAAATGAGGTCTTTTTATATGACTAATTTTAATGTAGCTATCAAGTTAAGGTGGTATGATATAAGTCAAAACGAAAGGAGGTTCTATGTCTATATATAAATTTGGAAATGACCTTACAAAAATCAGGGAAAACAAAAGAATTAGCCAGGAAGACTTGGCATTTTTATCAGGAATCAGCCGCAGGTCCATATCAAGGATAGAAAATGGCCTAATAAAGGAACCGAGCATTGACACTCTCCTAAAATTATCAGCAAGTCTTGATGCTGACATAGTTGATTTATACATAAAAGATATCTATGAATCCCAATATTTATATAGGGAACTTCTATCAAGTTTTGACATTCTTTCTAGCTTTAAATCCAGGGAGGAAATCCTATTATTAGAAAAGAAAGTCGATATTTTAGAAAAGGATCATAATTTTAAGGGAAAAGACTATGAACTAGCCTTAATGAAGCTTTTTATAAAATCCTTAAAAACTCCAATTTTACTTAGTTTAACAGAGGAGTTTGAGGATATCACGAGCGCTAGGATAAATAAAAACAATATACTAACTAGAGATTTGAGCTTTTTAGAAGCAAGACTTCTTATAAATGTTTGTAATAATAAAGCTTATTTTAAAAATATTGATAGGAAAGAGATTTTATCATCCATAATAGATAAAAACGACGAAAGTCTTATAAAATTAATTGCCTACTACTCACTTGTTAATGTCATGGATATAGAGAGGGATTCTCTTAATGGCTTAGAAAAAATTAACGAAGCTATATCTTTTGCAAAATATTCTAATCATAGCGAGATGTTTGCATTTTTATATTATCTGAAATTTTTATGCCAACATGAATTGGGAGATGAAAACTATAGAAATTCAATAAAATTATCGAGAATTTTTGCAAGCCACCTTGACAAAGATGGGGCACTAAAGTCAATAAATCAAGGCATAGGAGATGTTTTGGGAAATAATTAAAATTGGGACAGCCATGTCCCTTTTTAATTTACTAGACTTAAGTATATTGACCCTATATAAAAATAAAGGAGGTAGCCTATGTTGAGATTTTTTTATTTGACTGATAAGAAAGAATTTGTAAAACTTTTGATAATTAGGCTAATAGTAATCGGTTTGGGATTGTTAATTCCTATTAATACTGCCAGGGCCATTGACTTTGCGATTGCTAAGGACTTGGACCAGACCCTTAAGCATATTGGGATTATGGTTTTACTTGATATTGGCATCCATATTTTTTATGTCCTAGAAGATTATTTTTTTGGGAAAAACGACGCCAAGGCCTACCTTAATCAATTTCAAAGGCTTGATCAGGCGCTAAAATCCTATGACAGTAAGGTTTATAATATCGACCAGGCTAGGATAAACCAAGAACTTGGCCAAAATTTTGAAATAGTCCAGCCCTTTATCTACAAAAATACCTTGAGAATATTTTTAAACGCCCTAAAGTTTGTGGCAATTTGTATAATTGTAT
This sequence comes from Anaerococcus sp. NML200537, assembly GCF_026131715.1. Taxonomy (NCBI): domain Bacteria; kingdom Bacillati; phylum Bacillota; class Tissierellia; order Tissierellales; family Peptoniphilaceae; genus Anaerococcus; species Anaerococcus sp. NML200537. Next base: position 2,881 of record NZ_JAMXSL010000011.1, read on the forward strand.
TTTTTATCTCACCTTATCTTTTGATAGCCTTTGTGATTATTGCTCCAATTGCAGCCCTTGTCTCCTACAAGAGTGAGGAGAAGATTTCGGATTATTCCTCAAATCATTTGGATGATATGAAAAATATCAAGGGTTATTTGCTTGATTCTAATAGTCTTAGCAAGGAAGAGAGGTTTTTGGAGGAAAAGCAATTACCGGAAATTAGGGATTTCTTTAAGGGATTTTTTAAAAATCTAATAACAAAGGTTCGATATGAAAGTGTGATTTATAATATTTTTGTCTATGGAACCCTAAATATGGCCATCACCCTTACAACCATTATTTCAATTATCCTTATCATAAAGGGCAAGATGACCCAGGCTCTTATGCTGCGGTGTCAATCTACATCAGCTCCCTTTGGGATCCTATGCTTGATACCTTTAACACAAGAAGGGAATATGTCTCAGGTAAGCCTGCCATGGACTCTTTTTATGAATTTATAAATATGACCCCTGTAAAATTTGATAAGGCAAAGATAAAATCTTTAGAAATAAAAGATTACATAAGCTTAGGAAGCAAGGGAGAAAGGCTCCATTTGCCTTTTAGCCAAAATATAGAAAAGGGGAAAATAAACCTCATTGTAGGGGATAATGGCATAGGAAAAACTACTCTAGTAGAGGCCATAATGAACCTAACGAGAAGATATGAGGGAGAAATATTAATAAATGGAAAACCTGTAGATAAGTCATCAGGTATATTATTTGACGATTTAGTTTATATCCCGGCCAACCCTCTTATAAGCGAGTATGGCAATTTAAAAGATAAGCTTAAGGGCTCATCAGGCCAGAAGAAACTCTCCCAATTAAAACACGCCATAAAGACTGACAAGTCCCTATACATTTTTGACGAACCAACAAATTTCCTAGACAAGGAAGTAAAAGGCAAGGTTTTAGACCTAATTATGGACCTTAATAGGGAAGGAAAATTGGTCATAGTTATAAGCCATGATGAGATATTTATGAAAAATTCTAATTTTAATATTATTAGGATTAAAAAATAAAGACTAAACAAAAAGACCTCGGCTGAGCTCTTTTGTATGATTTAAAGCACCCCAGCTAGGGCTGGGGTGTAGAGAACGTAATCTTTTTCAACGAACGCTCCTATACGTCGCGTTCTTATGAAAAAATTACATAAGGTTTCTCATCAATCTATCTTCACACTTCGTGTTTGATATATTGTGAGAACCGCAAAAAAATCGCTTACGATATAAAATCCCCGGCTAAGGCCGGGGTTAAGGAACGTAATGTTTTTAGAATCAATGCTCGTATTCCTCGCATCGCTTCTAAAAAATTACATAAGGTTCTTCATCAATTTCTACTTCGGTGCTTCGCACCTTGAGAAATTGTGAAGACCGCAAAAAAATCGCTTACGATTTTTTTGCTACCATTAGTATCCAGGTTTACCTAGTAGTTTAAACATTGCTTTCTTATATGCTTCTACTCCTGGTTGGTCGAATGGGTTTACTCCTAGCATGTAGCCTGATACTCCTACTGCTATTTCGAAGAAGTAGAAGAGTTCTGCTAGAGTTCTTTCGTTTACCTTGTCTAGTTTAATCCTAATATTTGGTACATTTCCTTCTACATGGGCCATTGCTGTACCTTCCATGGCTTGTTTGTTGACGAAGGACATTTTTTTGCCTGCTAGGTAGTTTAGGCCATCTAGGTTGTCGGCATCTGTTTTGATTTTTATGTCTTTGTCTACATTTTCGACTTCTATTACTGTTTCAAATAGGTTTCTCTTTCCGTCTTGGATCATTTGGCCTACAGAGTGGAGGTCTGTTGTGTTATTTACACTTGCTGGGAAGATTCCCTTGCCATCTTTTCCTTCGCTTTCGCCATAAAGTTGTTTCCACCATTCAGCTACATATTTTAGCTTTGGTTCGTAATTTACAAGGACTTCGATGTCTTTGCCAGATTCATGGAGCATATTTCTTACTGCTGCATATTTTATAGCATCATTTTCCATGGATTTAAGAGTGTATTTTTCTCTACCATCAGCAAAACCTGCCATAAATTCGTCTATATCAATTCCTGCTACAGCTAGTGGGAGTAGGCCTACAGCAGATATTACAGAAAATCTTCCACCTATATCATCTGGCACTACAAAGGTTTCGTAGCCTTCTTTTGTAGCTAGGTCTTTTAAGGCACCCTTGGCCCTGTCTGTTGTGGCAAAAATTCTTTCTCTTGCACCATCCTTGCCATATTTTTCCTCAATAGCTTCTTTTAGGAATCTAAAAGCTATGGCTGGCTCTGTGGTTGTACCTGATTTTGATATTACATTAAGGCTGTAGTCCTTATCCTTGAGGTAGTCAAGAAGTTCTACCATGTATTGGCCAGAAATTTGGTTGCCTGCATAGATTATTTGAGTTTTTCTATTTGAGTTAAAATAAGAATCGCAAGCCACATCCACAGCCTTGATACCTAGGTAGGATCCACCTATACCAATGGATACAAGAACATCTGAATTTGCTCTAATTTTTTCGGCTGCCTTTTTGATTCTTTCAAATTCTTCCTTGTCATAGTTAACTGGTCTATCAATCCAGCCTAGAAAGTCGTTGCCCTTGCCTGACTTATTAATAAGAGTATCGAAAGCATCAAGAGCTCTTTCTTCATAGTCTTTTAAATTTTCTAAGTTAACATTTTTTAAATCTAATTTCATGTTTCCTCCTATCCTTCTTTATATGATTATACCCTTAAAGGAAATTTCTTATAACAAATTATATTTCCTATAAAACACTTTAATCACTAGTTTGCATAATATTTCAAAATGAAAATCATTATCAATATCATAAGGGTAGAATCAATTATAAATACAATTCTTCTGCTTACATCTAGTCAATCTATGGAAATATGTATTTTAAAAGAATTTTGGAATTAATGCCTGCAAGTGATAATGATTATACATATCATACTTAGAAAGAATAAAACTTTAGAATCATTCTTGACATTTGTATAATTAATAATATAGTATGAATAACAGATGATATGAAGTCACAAAAAATATAAAGGAGATTATTATGGCAGAATTAAAAGGAACAAAAACAGCACAAAACTTAATCACATCATTCGTTGGTGAATCACAAGCTAACATGAGATATACATATGCTGCAAAAACTGCAGAAAAAGAAGGTTATAGACAAATCGCAGCTATCTTTAGAGAAACAGCAATGAACGAAAGAGAACACGCTGCAAGATTCTATAAATTCCTAAAAGAAGAATACAAACTAGAAACAATCGAACTAACAGAAGGTTATACAGCTTGGCCAGTAATTTGGCATGACACATTAACAAACCTACAAGGTGCTATCGATGGTGAAAACGAAGAATGCGAAGATATGTATCCAGCATTTGCTGACGTAGCAGAAGAAGAAGGATTTGACGAAATCGCTAGAGCATTCAGAAACATAGCAAAAGCTGAAGGAGCTCACAGAGATAGATACCAAAAACTACACGACAATGTAGAAAATGGCACAGTATTTGAAAAAGAAGAATCAGTAATCTGGAAATGTGGAAACTGTGGCTTCCTATATGAAGGCAAAAAAGCACCAAAAATCTGCCCAGCATGCCACCACCCACAAGAATGGTTCGAAGTAGCAGCATTTAACTATTAATAAAAATTTCGTAAGCGAAATTTTTATGGTTTTCACAATATAACCGAGTGCGTAGCACGAAGGTTAGATTGATGAAAAAATTTATGTAATTTTTTATTTATGATGCGACGAATAGGAGCATTATAAATAAAAAGATTACGTTCCTCACAAAATTTAACTTGTTAAATTTTGCAATATTAGCAATACTAATAAAAACACCAAACCTGGCCTCGGTCGGGTTTTTAATTGCGAAATTTTTATGGTTTTCACAATATAACCGAGTGCGTAGCACGAAGGTTAGATTGATGAAAAAATTTATGTAATTTTAAGCAAGCCTGCCCGGCTCTTTGAGGACATGCGACGAATATAATGGTAGTAAAAAAATCGTAAGCGATTTTTGCGATTCTCACAGTTTTTCAAGCAAGCACAGCTTGCGAAGTTAAAACTGATGAGAAACCTTATGTGACTTTTTATTTTAATTACGACGAATAGGAGTAATTTAAATAAAAATCACTGAGCATTATAAATAAAAAGATTACGTTCCTTATGAAGACCTATCACAATCCGATGAAATCGGATTGCATGAAGGTCTGATGCTTTAGCACAAAATTTAACTTGTTAAATTTTGCAATATTAGCAAGACTAAAATAAATATCAAACCCGGCCTCGGTCGGGTTTTTTATTTTGCCTATGATGGTAAAAATATTTAAAATGGGTATCTATATAACTATAAGGAAAGTAAGGCTTCCAGTTCGTTTTTCTTTGCACTTCGTGCTTGAAAAACTGTGAGAACCATAAAAATTTTATCTATAAAATTTTTATTACCATTAAAGGAGTTATATATGAAAGTTATAGTATGCAAAGATTATGATGATATGAGCAAGAAGGCTAGTGAGCTTGTTATTAGCAATATGATTGAAAAGCCTCAAATAAAGTTTGGTTTTGCGACAGGTTCTAGTCCTATCGGTCTTTACAAAAACCTGATAGCTGCCCAAAAAGAAGGGGAGATTTCTTTTAAATATGCAAAAAGTGTTAACCTAGATGAATATGTTGGCATAGATCCAGCAAATGACCAATCTTATTCTTACTTTATGCACGAAAATCTTTTTGATCATGTAAATATCAAGAAGGAAAATATTCACTTACCTTCTGCTCCAGAGGCAGATGACAAATATGCGAAAGAATATAGAAAGCTTCTTGAGGATTTTGGTCAAAGAGATATCCAAATTCTAGGCCTTGGTGTAAATGGCCATATAGCCTTTAATGAACCAGCTGATAAGCTTAATAAATACGCATCTATAGTTGAGCTTGAAAAATCTACTATCGAAGCTAATGCTAGATTTTTTGAAAGTGAGGAAGATGTTCCAAAACACGCCCTATCAATGGGTCTTGCAGAAGTTTTTGATGCAAGGATGATTATTGTCCTAGCTAATGGAAAGAGCAAACACGAGGCTGTTAAGAGGATACTAAATGATGAAAGCATCTCAACTGAGCTTCCATGCGGCCTTCTAAATCTTCATCCAAATGTTTATCTATTTGTAGATGAAGAAGCCTACAATGGTTAAAATTTCATAGAATTATAATAAAAAATCGCCTCTAAGAGCTTATGCTTATATTTTCATTTGCTAATAGGGGCGTTTTTATTTATGATTTTTAGATTATTTTTACTACTGGTTAGTTTTTCTGTAGGAACTTGGGCTTAGGCCTGTGAAATCCTTGAAGGCTCTGGTAAAGTTGGATGGATTTTTGAAATTAAGGTCATTGCTTATTTCAATAATGCTTAAGTTACTTTTTAGAAGTAGTTCTTGGGCCTTTATCAATCTTAGTCTTTGTATATATTTCATAGGTGTGTATTGAAAGGTTTTGCTAAATTTATCATTTAGACTTGATTTTGAAATTTTAAATTTCTTAGAGATTTCTTCTAGGCTTATATCATTATCAAGATTTTCTCTCATATATATTTCGATTTCATTAACGAGTTCAGTGTGATTTATCTTAAAATAGTTCATCTTATTTGGATTCATTCCTATTTTTCCAATCCTATAAATTAGCTCTAGGGTTAGCAATTTTATTAGTAAAAAATCTTCACTTTTTAGGGCTAGAATTAAGTTGTCGGCAAGATTTATTAGGCTTTTTTCTCTCATTACATAACCCATATTCTTTATATTTTTAAAGTTATAGAGGAATTTGCCAATGTAAGGGAAGAGCTTGGAGTTTTTATCTAGGACTTTATCTAAGATTATAATATTAAAGGCCCTAGTTCTGTGGCTAGTTGTGAAGGAAAATTTCGATTCTGGTATAGATCTTCCTATAAAGAGTTCATTTGTTGTTATTAAGACCTTTGAATCTTTTATATGGGTAAAGTAGTTTCCTTCATAGCAATAGCCTATCCTATAGCCTAAGTTGCCTTTAGAGGTTGAATTTTTGGCTTCATATTTTTTATTAAAGTTAATATATAAGACAAAGACACCGGGTATAAGCTCATAAGAAGTCATCTTATTTTCAGTATTTTCTATGCCCATGTAATTTATAACCCTAGGATCACTTGTTGGGAAGGATTCAAAACCCCAAGATTTTAATCTAGTATCTTTCATTTATAAACTCCACTATATTTTCGTCAGTATTTTTTTATAAATTCATAATCGTGACTTATGATTATTATAGTTTTTCCAGCATGTTTCATTTGCTTTATTATTTCAATAAGCCTTTGCATATTTTCATAGCAAAGACCAGATGTTGGTTCGTCTAGGATGACTATTTCTTTGGGACTTGCCATAGCAAGACCTAGGGCGAGTCTTTGTTTTTCTCCGCCAGATAGCCTTTGGGGATGGCAGTCTTTTTTGTCGGCTAAGTTTAAAGCTAATAGGCTTTTTTCTATTAGACTCTTATCATCGCTTACAATTGCCATCTCCATTTCAACTGATTCTGTAAAAAGCTGATAGTTTACATCTTGCATGACAAGGGAAATATAGGCTCCATGATTTTTTATAAGCTTATTTTTATAATAGATTTTTCCATTTTGTTTTTTATTTAGACCGCATAAGTTTCTAATAAATGAGCTTTTGCCTATACCATTAGCCCCAATTATAAAATATATGCCAGGCTCAAAACTAATGGAAAAATCAAAAATTTGGGGAGTGTCTTTGTAAGCACAAGAAAAATCCTTGCATAATAGACCTTGTGTATTATCGCAATTTTTGTCAAAGAGATTTTTTATTTGGTACTTATCAGACTTTAGGTCTTCTTTTCTTATTTCATCAAGAGTCCTTAATTTGTGGTCTTTTATGACTTTAGGAGTCAGTTGGTTTTTCGTGTATGTGATGGACTTTTTATTTTCTATTACTATTAGCTTATCCAAAATGTTTTTAAGATAATATAGCCTATGTTCAGCTATGATTATAATTTTGCCCATGCTTTTTAGGACCTCTAAGCATGAGGAAAGTTTTTTTATCGACTCTTTATCAAGGGATGCTGAAGGCTCATCAAAGATATAGACCTCATTATCCATAACAGCTACAGAAGTTATTGCAATTAGCTGTTTCTGACCTCCTGATAGGGTGAATAAATCTTTATCAAGTAGGCTATCACTTGAAAGAAGCTTGCTATAGTAAGAAATCTTCTTATATATATTATCCCTAGGCTCATTTCTATTTTCCAGAGCAAAGGCTATTTCATCAAGAGAATTAACAGCATAAAACTGGTTTTTAGGATTTTGAAAAACTGTTGCTATGAAATTTGATCTACTACTTATATCCTTGTCCAAAAGTGACTTGCCATTTAAGAGTAAGTCTCCAGCAATTTTTGCCTTATCAATTTCTGGTATTATTCCATTTATGCTTTTAATTAATGAGGATTTGCCAGCACCTGATTTTCCGGTGATGATGTTTATTGTTCCTTTTTCAAATTTAATATTTATTTGTTCGAGTATCTTATTTTCCTTGCCATTTTCACTAAAGCTTAGGGAAAAATTTTTAAATTCTAGCATAATTTTATCCTTATAAATAAGCTTATTATAAATATTCCAAAGGCAAGAAGTATATAGTCTATGCTTCTTAGCTGAGCACTTGAAATTGATGATCTCTCGCCATCTACTTTCATTCCCCTGGTCATGGCTGATATAGCGACATTGTCGGCAGTTTGGGATGTAATCATAAGCAGCGGAACAAACTTGTATTCGATAAACCTTGATGGGTTTTTGAAAAAACTTTTTAGGGTTAAATCGTGCATATACATGGCTTCTCCTATGATTTTGTAATCTTGCTTGATGGAGTAGAAAAACCTAAACATGACAGAAATGGGGATTATGATTGTATTTGGAAATTTTATCTTTTGAAGGGAGTAAACAAGGTCACTCATCTTTGTGGTGGTCATAGTATAATAACCCATAATAACTCCTGGTAGTATCTTAATTACTATGCCGGCATAGAGATTTAAAATCATTGCCCAAAAGCTATTTGGGAATTTTTCCATGATATTTTGCCCAAGAAAGGCCAAGCCAGTATAAAAAATACCCTTGGAGACAAGGGATATTTTTCTATCATATAGGGCAAAAAGATAGGGAAGGAGCGCTAGGAAGATACCCAGATAGTAGTATCTCCTAGCTAGTGAGCCTTCCATAGTGCTTATACCTATTATTAAGGTCAAAAAGAACTTGGTCCTAAAATCAATTTTCATTAAGCCATACCTGCTTTTTTGAAATGTTTATTTAATACCTTTATTCCTATGGTGCAACCCAGATAGCCACCAATCATTCCTAAGATTACAACAGGTAGGAAGGACCATGTAGGCATTACTGAGAGTAATTTTTCTACATAAGCTTCTCCATATCCTTGGTCTATTAGGGATTTAGCATAAGAATCTCTAGCTAGATACATAGGAATTAGATTTGCGGCTGCAAACATCATAAAGACTGTATAGGTAACTCTTGCGGTTTTGATTGACTTATAGGAGCCAGTTTTTAAGATAAATTCACAGATTATTGATAAGATAATTATGGCTGGTAGAACAATTGCACCATGGCCAGACATAGAAAATACAAGGCCAAAAATTATACCCATAATCAAAACCATGCCAAACTTATTTATCTTTGTAGAATAAAGCATAAAGATAGGACCTGAGACTAAGCCACAAGCAAAAGGGACAAGAGGCATTAAGACTGGCACAAAGCCAATCATACCTCCGCACCAAGTGGCCATTACAGTAAGTAGTGAAAAGACTCCTGCATTTACTAAATCACGTATTCCAAATTTATTCATTATTTCCTCCTAGTAGATAAATTCTTCTGATTTTTTGGAAGATTCAATCATTTTTTTATAAGTTTTGCTGTTTTTAAGAAGGTCATCGTGCTTGCCGAAGGCTTCTATTTTGCCATCATTCATAACAATTATCTGATCGACATTTTCTATTGATTTCATCCTGTGAGATATAATTATTACTGTTTTATTTTTTGTCAATTTGTTAAGGGATTCTTGGATATATTTTTCATTTTCCACATCAAGGCTTGCTGCTATTTCATCTAAAAGAATTATTTCTGCGTTTTTTAGAAAGGCTCTAGCTATTGATATTCTTTGCCTTTCTCCTCCAGATAGCTTGCTGCCATTTTCTCCTATTTCTGTTTGGTAACCATCCTTAAGCTTGTTTACAAATTCATCACAATTTGCAAGCTTAGCGGCTTTTAATACTTCTTCATCACTAGCATCAGCTTTTCCTATTCTAATATTATCCATGACAGAACCATTAAAGAGAATTACATCTTGAAAGACCATGGAAATATGCTTGAATAAATCAGCTGTATCTGTAGTTTTTATATCCTTATCACCAATAGAAATTATTCCTTTATCATAGTCGTAGAGTCTAGCTATTAGCTTTATTAGGGTAGATTTACCACAACCAGATGGGCCAACTAGGGCGCTTGTCTTATCTTGAAGGGCCTTAAAGGAAATCTTATCTATTACCTTTTTATCATCAAGGTAGGAAAATTCCACATCTTTTCCTTCAATATCATATGATTTTATATCAGCCCTATTTCCTTTTTTGATTTTTTCATTCCTAAGGGCCTTAATTTTTTCTATAGGGCTATCCATATACATTAATTCCCCATAGGCCTGGTTAAAGGCTGCCACTCCGTCAATAAGTCTTGCTCCTGCAAACAAGTAGCCTGCAAAGTATAAAATATTAATTTCTCCTGCCATAAGCTGTCCAAGTCCGACAAATATTACAAGGGCTATGGATAAGTTTGCAATAATAGTAGCTGATACTATCGGTATAATTTGTCCTAGTTCAGTCTTTATATGCTTTTTTTCAAGGTCTTTTACAAAGTTTCTTGCCTGTTTTTCCTTTTCATCTGATAGCTTGTAGGATTTGATTTCTGTAGACAAATCAATTAATTCTTGAAAAATTTTTGAGGACTTTCTTTGCTCTTGGTAATAGGTTCCAGTCGCCTTTATTTGCATTTTCCTTGAAAATAAATTTAAAATAATTGAAAGGCCAATAGGAATAATAATAGCAAGGCCTAGTTTGAAATTGCCAAGTAAAAGTAATATGGAAATAAGAGCAAAATTGATTAAAAATCCATAAAAACTAGGTAGAGAATGACTAAGGCCATGCTCAATTGTATCTACATCCTTCATAATGGTTTGGGAAAGATCGGTAATATCTCTTCTTGAGTAGAAGGAAAGGGGCAATTCCTTGATGATTTCTATAAGCTCTATCCTTAGATTAGCTGATTCCTTGTAGGTTTCGTTGTAGGTTGTGATATAGTCCTTATTAATTATAAAAAGCATCACTAGGCCTATTATGAAAAATGCTAGAATTGAAATTGCTAGCTTCATATCACCAAGACCAAGCAAGCCCTGGAGGACATACATCAAAAGCATAATAGGTAGCATGTAGGAAAGGCTTTTGAGTGTTGAATATTTAATTGCAACTATAGCTCCTTCTGCGCCCTTATCTGTTAGAGCGAAGCGGTTTTTAAGATATTTTTTCATTAGTTTACCCTCCATTCGTTTGCAGTCTCATATAGGTCTACGAAGTTCTTGTATTTACCATTTTCTTTTAGCAAGTTATCATGACTAGCTCTTTCTACAATCTTGCCATCTTCTACAAGGAGAATTTCGGAAGCTCCTCTAATAGAAGAAAGCCTATGGGCAATCATGATTGTAGTCCTGTTTTTAATTAGAGATTTAAAAGCGATTTGAAGTTCGTATTCATTTTCTGGGTCGGCAGCAGCTGATGCCTCATCTAGGATAATAATTTTAGGGTTTTTTAGGAAAATCCTTGCAATAGATATTCTTTGTTTTTCACCACCAGATAAGTTTATCCCATCTGCACCAATAACTGCATCATACTTATCCTTAAATTTTTCTATAAAATCATCGCATCTTGCAAGCCTTAAAGCCTCATAAACTTCATCCTTACTAGCATCTTTTTTTGCTAGCCTTACATTATCAAAAATTGAAATGCCAGAAAAAAGTTGAGGATTTTGAAAAACTATGCCTATCTTATCCATTAAGGCATCTTTTTTATAAGAAGAAATATTTTTGCCTCCTATAAGAATTTCCCCGCAATCAACTGGATATAGGCCTGAAATAAGCTTAGCTATTGTAGACTTACCAGATCCAGAAGAACCAACCAGTGCATAGACATTATCTTGGTCAAATTTGACAGAAAAATCCTCGAGGATTTTATGAGAGCCGTCATAAGAAAAATCTACATTTTTAAATTCTATATCGTAGGATGAAAAGTTTTCTTCCTTGCCAAAAGAGATTTCTTTGATTTTCATTTCTTCAAATAAACTCTCAAGATTGTCAACTGCAGAATTTGCTTGGAATATGTACATGGATACATACATAATTTTCATAGTGTTAGCAAAATACATCCCCATAAAAAGGGTGAAAAATAAAATTTTAGCCGCCCATATATGAGGATCTGCTCCCTTGCTTACCATAAAAATTGCAAGAAAAACTGGACTTATGATGAAAATATTTAAAATCCATTGGAATAAGACGAAGGGAATCCTGCAAGACATAGAATATTTGTAGACCATATCCTTGTAAGTAAGGATTGATTGGTGAAGTTTCTTAAAACCTACAAGAGGGGCGTTAAAAATTTTGACAACTGGCATATTTCTAACATATTCCACAGCTCCTGCATTCATTTGATCAAGCTTATCCATATAAATCTTCATAAAAGATTGGTCACCCATCATATTTTTGATTAGAACTAAGGATATGCCTATAATGATTAGGAAAAATATTCCCAAATACATATCGATAATAAAAGTTAAAATAATCATAAAGATGGGAGTGAGTATTGCACAAGTCTGATCTGGTATAAGGTGGGCAACAATCATATGGGTCTGTTCGACATTGTTGTCAATGATTTTTCTGACCTGGCCAGAATCGTGGGTGTCAAAAAAGCTATTAGAAGCCTTTAACAAATGTCTTATTCCCTTTTCACGAAGGCGAGTTTCAAGCCTAAAACCAGCTAAATGACTCATCCATGTACCGGAAAAATAAAAAATTCCATAGCTGATAAATAGGATTAAGATTTTAGTAGGAAAATTTGCTAAGTTTTTCAAATCTTGTCCAATAAAAACGTTTTTTAGCAAAATCCAAATGAGGTAATAAGCGTAAAATTCTAAGACTATGCCAAAAGCTGATAATATCACAGCTAATAATCCGTGGAATTTTCGCTCAGGCATATATGAAAATAATTTTTTATATAAGGTCATATCAAGCTCCTTTCATACTGATAATCAATATCATTATATAAGAAATTAAAAGTTTTGTCTTATCATAAAAAATAAATATGTCATAAATTTCAAAGAATATAGGATTAGTTAAAGAAAATAAGACTAAGTGCAAGTATTCTTAATTTACACTTGTAAGAAGAATATAGTGAACCTAGTAATTTCTAAGTAAATTTTAGTTTTTAAGACTTAAAAAAAGAGAACAAATGTTCTCTCAGAGTGTAGACTTATTAATATATTTTTAAATACTTAAATTTGGAATCCTGAATTCATGTCATTCTTCCTCACTTCGTTCGTCTGAATGACATCAGAAAATGATTTTGTCGATGGCTCGAGAGAAGATATGTTCTCTTTGAATTGATTATTAAATTTTATTCAAGGCTCATCTTGTATTAAGCAATTGAAAATAAGCTCGTAGATACAAATTCTAATATGGGTTTTTAAAAATATAATAATTTTATTTTCTATTTTATCTCATCTCCCAAGTGCCTTAGTTTTTCTACTTGCTCTTCGTGGCCTAGGACTATTAGGACATCGCCAATCTTAAAGCTATAGTCTATAGGTGGATTAAAGAGCATTTTATTGTCTTCTTTCTTTTTTATAGCAAGGATGGTAAGGCCTGTTTTGTTTGGGATTTGGGCTTCAAGGAGATTTTTATTTTCTAGGTAGGATCCCTTGTGGACTATTACTTCTTCTAGGTCTAGCTCTAGATCGCCCACCTTGGTTACTACATCCAAAAAGGCCATTATATTTGGCTTGGTTATGAGAGAGGCCATCCTCTTTCCGCTTATTTCTATGGCTGAGATGGTCTTGTTTGCACCGACTTTCATTAGCTTCTTGCTGCCTGATTTTGTGATGGCATTTGAGATTATATAGATATCCTTATTCATGTGTCTAGCTGTAAGGACTGTTACAATATTATCTACCTCTGTATCAAGGGTTGAAATTAGGCCCTTGGCCCTAGCTATCCCTGCCCGGTCAAGGATGTCTTCTTCTGTAGATTGGCCCTCGATTACGAGGATATCGTGGTGACTGTAATCGTCTAGGTCCGCATGATCATTTGTTATTACAACGAAATCCTTATTTTTCTTTATAAAATTATCTATGATAACTTCTGCTAGCTCCCCTGAACCGCATATTATGTAGTGGTCCTTTAGGGCCTTGATTTTCTTTTCCATCTTATTTCCCTTCCATAAATCTCCGATTTTTCCTTCTACAAACATGGCTACAACTGTTGTGAAGGTGTAACCGACTATACCTACTCCCATAAAAATCATAAATATCGAAAATAGTTCTGAGGCATCATTTGTCGTGCCTACCTCGCCAAAGCCTACTGTCGATATGGTTATAACTGTCATGTAGAGGGCATCTATCATGTCTATATTGGCCAGGGACATATAGCCTGTAACCCCTACAATTAACAAGCTTATGAAAGCTATTATTATAAGCTTGAATTTCCTTTTCTCATCCATAAGAACCTCTCCTTTATTTGATTATAGTATATTTTTAAACAAAAAGCTAGAGGAGGAAGTTTTTGGGTATTAATTAGTAAAAGAGAGGTGCATTTATGAAAAATTTTAAAAAGATGCTTCCATATTTATTAATCGATGCTGTGGCATTTTATATATCACCAAAGCTTATGATTGATACAGGCTCTGCCATGTTTCTTTTGCTCTTGGTAATACCGCTAATTTGTCTTTTTACAGCTCTAATTTATAGCTACAAAAATAATTTTTCTTGGGCATATCCGATTCTTGTCATGGTGCTTTTTGTCCCATCAGTCTTTATTGATTATAATGACAGCGCCTTTATTTATACCTTTATTTTTGGTGGGATAAGTTTAATAGGTTCATTTATTGGCAAGCTTTTTAATAAGTATAAATAACACATAAGGATGGTAAATTAGAGAGTTTTTATGAAAAGAAAGGGCATATCAGCTGTAGCTATGTCTACCCTAGCAGGAGTATCAGCTTCTGTGCCAATGCTTATGGCAGGGTCAAATCCAGAACTTGTCCCTTACGCAGGATCAGCTGCTGCCATAGTGAGCCTTTGCGTGGTCTTATCGGCTATAATTAGCCCAAGCCTTGCCAAAAAACTTCATAAATAAGCAAAAAAATATCCTCTAGCTAAGCTAGAGGTATTTTTATACAAATAAGCTTGCTCCTGGGCCTAGTGGAATTTTGAAGATCATCCACACTATTAATAGGATGGTCCAGAAGATTAAAAATGCTATGGAATAAGGAAGCATGGTTGATATTAGGGTACCAAGGCCTCTTTCCTTATCGTATTTTTGCATGAATACTACAATCATTGCAAAGTAGCTCATAAGCGGGCTTATGATGTTGGTTGATGAGTCTGCAATCCTGTATGCCATCTGGCTAAGCTCTGGTGATAGGCCCAGGCCATAAAACATTGGCACAAAGATTGGAGCCATGATTGCCCACTTGGCTGAGGCCGAACCTATGAAGAGGTTGATAAAGGCTGATAGGATTATAAATAAAATTATAAGCCCAATGCCTGATAGGCCGATTGATTCCAAAAATTCTGCACCCTTGACAGATAGGATGGTACCAAGATTAGTATAGGCGAAAAATGCCACAAATTGAGCTGCAAAGAAGGATAGGACTAGGAAGCTTCCCATGGATGCCATAGACTTGCTCATTGATTCCACTAGGTCTTTTGAGTTGTTGATTTTTCCTACAGTCTTACCAAAGATATAACCAGGTATTAAAAACATTAGGAAAATTGCGGCGATTAGGCCCTTTGATAGGAAGGCATCTAGGGTCATCTTGCCTTTTGCGTCAGCCTCTCTTAAGATAGCCCCTTGTGGGATTGTCAAAAATCCAAGGATAATTAAGAAGATTCCAAGACCTATTAGGGAATTCCTAAGGGCCTTTCTTTCAAGGTCTGTAAGAGGAGCATCTTCGTGGACATAGTCTCCTGTGTAGGTGCCCAGGTTTGGTATTACAATTTTTTCTGTAACGACAGTTCCTACTATAGTTAGGATAAAGGTTGAAACAAGAAGGAAATACCAGTTGCCAGCCACATCTACGCTTGCAGAAATATTGGCAGCCCTTAGGGCCTCGTTGGTAATGCCTGAAAGAAGGGCATCGGTTGGGCCAAAGATGAGGTTGGCTGAAAAGCCTCCAGAAACACCTGCAAAGGCTGCAGCAAGACCTGCAATTGGGTGTTTTCCAGCTTGGGCAAAGATCATAGCCCCAAGAGGGATTACAACTACATAGCCTGCATCAGATGCGATATTTGACACGATTCCTGCAAAAACAACAGCCCCTGTAAGGATGAGGGATGGGACATTTGATAGCATCCTTCTAAGACCTGCATCAAAAAATCCTGCATCTTCAGCCACACCTACCCCAAGCATAGCCACAAGGACAATTCCAAGGGGTGCAAAGGATGTGAAGTTTGGCACAAGTGATGAGAACATATAGCGGATGCCCTCAGGGGTTAAGAGGCTAATAGCTTTAATGGTCGCCTCGCTTTCTGCCTTGGCATCATAATAATTAACAGTAACTCCTGCAGATGCGCAAATTTGAGCAATCACAGCGAGAATAGCAATCATGATTACAAAGATAATAGCTGGATGGGGAAGAGCATTGCCCACTCTTTCTATCTTAGCTAAAATCCCGCCCGACTTCTTATCGGGAGATTTTTTTTATTTTAGTCATATTATTTCCTTTCTATTATTATAAAAATTATTGAATAAATTCATACCCTTCTTTATACCAGTTATTATACCAGTTATTAGCCTTTATGTCAATCTATTAGAATGTTTGGTAAATTTAGTCAATAAAAAACAAAGCTTAAGTTTAGGGTCATTTTGATAAAAAGGAAATATAAAGATAAATTTTTTAACCTCTTATCTTTCAATTTTAACCTTTTATCAGAAAATTAATGCATAGTTTTGAAATTGATATTATTATATAAGCAGGAGGTAGGGATGAAAGTTGACATAATTATTGACGAAACCATTGAAGAAACGAGGGTAAAAATATTTGCCAAGGAGTATTCTAAGGAAGTCGAAACCATAAAAGATTTACTTGCTGATAGATTAGTAGACAAGCTTGTGGCTTTTCGTGATAAGGAAGTTTTTATACTTTCACATGAAGAAATTATAAGAATCTTCGCCCAAGATAAAAGTGTTTTTATAAAAACAAAGAACGGAACTTTTTCATCAAGACTGGCTATTTATGAATTAGATCAGAGGCTTGATAAGAAAAAATTTATAAGAATATCCCGTTCAGATATTGTAAATCTCGACTTTGTCAAAAAGCTTGACTTATCTTTTACAGGAACAATCGCTGTTGAACTTAAAAACGGAGATGTTGCTTATGTTTCTAGGAGAAATTTAAAAGAATTTAAGAAGGCTCTCGGCCTTTAGGAGGACTTATGGAAAAATTTAAAAATTTATTAGGTGGATTCTTGGCTGGTGTAGGAATAGGTTCCTTAATTGAGGCAATTTTATCTATGATAATTAAAGAAAATTTAGTTGGTGTTCCAGACTTTGTAGCAAATCAAGCGCCAGGTTATGCAAAAATTATCCAATGCCTTGTTTACGGTGGCTTTGGTTTGATATCTGTCCTAATGTCGAATATTTTCGAAAACAAGAATAGGGCGGTTTATTTAAGACATGCCATCCATTTCTGTGCAATGTTTATCTATTTCATTTGTGCAGGACTTTACCTAAAGTGGTTTAATTATGATTTCTCTATTGTAATTTCCGCCATCTTCTTTGTTGGAATTTATTTATTAATCTCTTTCGCTTTTTATATTTCTGAAAAAAATATGATAGGAAAAATCAACAATAAATTATAAAAACACAAAAATGGTCCCAGATTCGGGATCATTTTTACTTTTAAATTTAATTGTCTTATAGTATTAGTTTAAATTCAGGTTTTAGCTCCTAGATTTATATGGGAAAAAATAGGACAGGCAAGCGCACAGCTATCAAACTTATCTTGCTTTCCTTAAGATTAATTGTTGGAGCGATTGAAATACAAATAGAAGAAGCCCCATAGTCGGGGCTTAGCAGTTTCCTAATTCTTATATCTTTATAAATTTAAATCTATTTCATAGGTCCTCTTGGCCTTTTTAAATAAAAATTCACCACATCTTACACTGGCTAGGCACTCTGCCCTATTTCTGATGGCTTCATATGGGCTATCTGCATCTAGGATGATGAAGTTGACTGACTTTCCTATATCTAGGCCGTAAGTTTTTTGATGTTCATTGCCCTTGCCCCATTTATGGTTACAAGGTCAAGGTCCTTGTCGAAATCTTCTTCCTTCATAAGTTGGGCCATGTGGATACCATTATCTAGGGTATTCATGAGCTTGCCATTGCCGGCTGGATACCATAAATTACTGCGTTTATAAATTTCTTTTTCAATTTTATCACTCTAATTAAAAGTATTTACATATATTATATAACAAAAGAGCGAGCCTATGCTCGCCCCTTTCTTTGAGATTTAGTATTTTGGCCTAGCCTTATAAGAAGTGTGTAAAAGCTTGTGGGCCTTTTCTGAGCCTGGCTTTTCTAAGAATTCTTGGTAGAGGATTTTGATGGATGGGTTTTCGTGGGACTTTCTTAGGGTCTTTTTCCTATCGATTCCATAAAGGCCCTCGGCTCGTTTTTTGATAATTGTGAGGTCACCCTTGTGGAATGGCTGGCCACCGCCTGCTACACATCCTCCAGGACAAGCCATAACTTCGATGGCATGGATATTTTCCTCGCCGCTTCTTATCTTTTCTAAAAGCCTTCTGGTATTGCCCAGACCGCTTACTACCGCTATGTTAAGCTCTTTTTCGCCGATTTTTACAGTAGCCTTCTTACTTCCTCTAAGACCTCTGAGGTCTTTAAATTCGACTTCTTCAAGAGATTCGCCTGTGAGGGTGTCGGCAGCAGTTCTTAGGGCTGCTTCTATTACACCGCCACTTGCCCCAAAGATGGTGCCTGCTCCTGTTGATTCTCCCAAAGGATTGTCAAAGTCATCTTCATCGAGATTTACAAGGTCAATCCCGCTTTCCTTGATCATGCCCGCAAGCTCTCTGGTACTTATGACTATATCAACATCAGAAAGGCCCTCGTTATAAAGCTCATCCCTCTTTGCCTCGTATTTTTTGGCTATACATGGCATAACTGAGACAACTGTCATGTTTTCAGGCCTTATTCCGATCTTCTTAGCATAATAGGATTTAGCAATGGCCCCAAACATTTCGTGCGGACTCTTGCAGGATGATGGGATGTCGATTAGGTCTGAAAATTGGCTTTCCATGAAATTTACCCAGCCTGGACAGCAAGAGGTAAGGATTGGGAGCTTGCCATGACCATTAAGCCTTTCGACAAGCTCGTTGGCTTCTTCCATGATGGTTAAGTCTGCTGCAAAATTTGTATCAAAAACCTTGTCAAAGCCTAGTTTTCTGAGAGCTGTGACCATTTTTCCTGTCATAGGTTTGCCGGGTTCTTCTCCAAATTCTTCTCCAAGAGCCACTCTAACAGCTGGAGCCACCTGGACAATGACCATCTTCTCATCATCCTTCTTATGTAAGATTTTCCAGAGGTCGGCCACATTTGACTTTTCTGTAAGGGCACCTGTTGGGCAGACTGCCAGGCACTGGCCGCAGAAGGTGCAGGTTGTCTCAAACATTGGTCTGTTAAAGGCAGAGCCCACATGGGTCTTAAAACCACGGCCAATTTCTGCAAGGGCGCCCACAGTTTGGACCTCGTTGCACATGTTCTCGCAGCGCTTGCAAAGGATGCACTTGTTTGGGTCCCTGACTAGGGAATAGGAAGAGGCATCTATTGGTAGGTTTTTCTTCTCGCCTGGATATTTTATCTCCCTTATATTTAAGTCGCTTGCAAGCTTTTGGAGCTGGCAATTGAGATTTTTGGCACATTTTAGGCAATCATTTGGATGGTCAGAAAGTAAAAGCTCGACAATTACCCTCCTAGCCCTGACAACTCTGCTTGAATCTGTAGAAATTTCCATCCCGTCCTTAACAAAGGTCGCACAGGAAGGTACTAGCTTATCTTTTTTCAAATCTTCCACCAAACACACCCTGCAGGAGGCGATTTTATTTATGAAATTCACTCCGGATAAATCCATGTGGCAAAGGGTAGGAATCTTTATATTTAGCCTTCTAGCGGCCTCTAAGATTGTGGTTTTTTCTCTGACTTCTATTTCTTTATTATTGATTAAAATCTTTGGCATATTTCCTCCTATCCTAGGCTAATGGCAGAAACTGGACAGTTGGCCATACAAGTTCCACACTTGATGCAGACATCTTGGTTGATTAGGTGCTTAGTCTTTTTCTCTCCACTAATAGCTTCTACAGGACAAGATCTAGCACACTTGCCACAACCGATGCACTTATCTGTGATATGGTATTTTAAAAGGTCCTTGCACCTGCCAGCAGGGCAAGTTTTATCGCCCGTAACATGGGCAAGGTATTCATCGTAGAAATAGTGGAGGGTAGATAAGACTGGATTTGGACTAGCTTGGCCAAGGCCGCAAAGGCTAGCATCAGAGATAATTTCTGATAATTCCTTAAGCTTATCTAAAGTTTCGACACTTGCCTTACCAGATGTGACTAAATCAAGCATCTCAAGGAGTCTTTTGTTTCCAATCCTACAAGGGGTGCACTTGCCGCAAGATTCATCGCAAGAAAATTCTAGGAAAAACCTTGCCACATCGACCATACAATCAGTCTCATCCATTACAACCATGCCGCCAGAGCCCATGATTGAGCCGATGGCCTTGAGAGATTCAAAGTCACAAGCTGTATCAAAAAGTCTTTTCGGTATGCAGCCGCCAGATGGGCCACCGGTTTGGACAGCCTTAGCCTCCCTGTCATCGGTGATTCCACAGCCTATGTCATAGACAATGGTCCTAATAGGAGTGCCCATGGCTACTTCTACCAGGCCAGAATTCTTGACCTTGCCTGAGAGGGCAAAGACCTTAGTGCCTGGAGAATTTTCTGTCCCGTAGGCTCTGAAATAATCTGCTCCCCTTAGGATGATTTGTGCCACATTGGCAAGGGTTTCGACGTTATTAATTACAGTTGGCTTTCCCCAAAGACCCCTGACTGTGGTCCTATATTCCTTATTTCTAGGCTGGCCACGCTTGCCTTCGATTGATTCCATAAGGGCGGTACCTTCGCCGCAAACAAAGGCCCCAGCCCCTAGTCTTAGCTCTATATCAAAGGAGAAATCAGAACCCATTATATTATCTCCCAAGAGATTTAAGTCTTTAGCAGCCTTGATGGCTATATCTAGAGCTTTGACAGCCTTTGGATATTCTGCCCTAACATAGATAAAGCCCTTATTTGACCCCACAGCGTAGCCGGCTATGGCCATAGCTTCAAGGACGGAGTGGGGGTCATATTCAAGGACAGACCTATCCATAAAGGCACCAGGATCGCCCTCATCGGCATTGCATATTATGTATTTGGTAGGGTTATCTTGCCTAAAGGCTGTATCCCATTTGCGACCAGCTGGAAAACCAGCCCCACCACGACCCCTTAGGCCAGAATCTGTAATGACCTGGATAATTTCTGCCCTATCCATTTCAAAAAGTGCCTTGGCAAGGGCAAAATAGCCATCACGGCCTATGTATTCTTCAATGTCAGCAGGATTGATTATGCCGCAGTTTCTAAGGACAAGCCTTACTTGCTTTTCGTAAAAATCTCCCCTAAGCCTTATATCTTCGCCATTTATTTCGTAAGAGTCATCGTCTTTTATCCTGGAAATAAGCCTAGCAAGGCCTCTTTCTTTTATTTTATTAAGGTCAACTTTCATAAACTTCCCCCAAGGTCTCCGCAATTATTTCATCTGCCATAGATGGGTCAGCCTGGCTAATAATCCTGTCATTGTCGATGCTAACAACAGGTGCCTTGCCGCATTCGCCAATACATCTGGCCTCCACAAGCGAAATCTTGCCATCAGGTGTAGTCTCGCCCACTCCTATGCCAAGTTTTTTAGAAAGCTCTGCCAAAATCTTATCAGAACCTTTGACATAGCAGGCTGTGCCTAGGCATACACAAATCTCATGGTCTCCCTTAGGGATTAGAGAAAATTGAGAATAGAAGGTTGCAACTCCGTAGATTTCTGAAGAGTGGACCCCCATCTTAAGGGCCATCATGTCAACGATTTCTTCAGGTATGTAGGTAAAAAGCTCCTGGGCCTTTTGAAGGATTGGCATAATAGCTCCCTTCCTATCCTTGTTATCTTCTAAGAAGGTTAAAAACTCATCGAGCTTAGCCTGATCTTTTTTTAAACAAAATCCCATAGACAAACTCCTTTCATCATATTCTTAATTTCATTGTATCATATTAAAAGTCTTATGAAAACTATTTCATTATATATTATTTTAATCACTAGGATTGTTATTATAATAGAACCTTAGAATACATAGATAAATAAATAACGATTTCATAAAAGGAAAAGAAAAAAGCAGGATAACTCCTGCTTTGATTTAAGTTTAAATTGTTTGTAATAGATTTCTCCGCTCGCTTTGCTCGGTCGAAAAAAGGGGTGTGGTGCTTTGCTTGGTCGAAAAATGATTTTTAGTTTATTTTTATAAAGTTATTTACTTCTCTATATCTTTAAGCAAAATTACCATTCACAAAGATTGGGTATTCTTTTCCGTCCTTGTATCCTTTTATTTCTAGATCGCTTGTTCCTACCATGAAGTCTTCGTGGATTAGGGAATCATTTAGGCCGGCGCTTTTTACCTCATTATCAGCTAATTCTGTTCCTCCCTTAACGCAGGTAGGGTAGGCCTTGCCTAGGGCGAAGTGGCAGGAGGCATTTTCGTCAAATAGGGTGTTGTAAAATAAGATATTTGAGTTAGAAATTGGGCTATCATAAGGCACTAGGGCGATTTCACCTAGGTATTTTGAGCCCTCATCAGAATCTAGCATCTTAGCTAGGGTATCCTTGCCTTCCTTAGCATCAAAATCAATAACCTTTCCATCTTTGAAGGTAAATTCAAAATTATTTATAACTACGCCATTATAAACAAGTGGCTTAGATGCGACAAGTCTGCCGTCTACGCCGTCATATTGTGGGGCTGTAAAGACTTCTTCTGTTGGCATATTTGGTATGAAGGCATCTCCCTTGGCATTGGTAGATCCTGCACTCATCCAGATGTGGTCTTTTGGTAATTTAACCTTAAGATCTGTGCCATTGGCTGCCTTATAGGTCACATAGTCAAATTGGTGGCTGTTTAAAAATTCTGCCTTTTCATTTAAAGTAGCTATGTGATTTTCCCAATTGGCCTTTGTTTCTTCCCAAGAATCAGCTACTCTAGACACATCAAGGATGACTTCCCAAAGCCTATTTACAGCTTCTTCACCCTTAAGGTCAGCAAAGACCTTTTCTGCCCATTTTACTGATGGAACAGAGATAACAAGCCAAGATACAATGTCATTCATGGTGTATTTTACAAAGTCTTTCATCTTTAGGGAACGAGATCTGATAGCCTCAGAAATCTTTGCCTCATCAAGGCCAGCCAAGAGGTCTGGGTCTTCAGAAACTATAGATATCCTATTTGACTTCTTCTCAGCTATCTGGTAGCGGCTCTTTTCAACCACCCAGTCAGGCACTTCGTTAAGAGTCTCCTGGCTTTCATATTCGTAGGAAAGTCTAGTAAGGGTATCATCAACCCAATTTATAGACACCTTGCGAGCTCCCTTTTCATAAGCAGCCTTAGTCATAAGACGGGCAAGTTCAGGTGCTTCCACAGGGCTAGTAATTAAAACATCCTCGCCCTCTTGCACATTAACACCAAACTCAACAGCAAGCCTGGCAAAATTTTCAATTCTTTTATTCATAATCTTCTCCTAACATATTAATCTAATCTAACTATACCTTTTCTAACATGGATATGGGAAGCCTCAAGACAAAGCCCAAATCCATCCCACTCATCTCGAACGAAGTGAGAGAACTTATGGGTATCTATATCAAAGGTTTTGTAAGTTCATCGTCATTAGCAATGTCCTATCACACAAAAAAGACGAGCGTAGGGGCTCGTCTTTTTTTGGTTGAGACCATGCAATATTCTTGGAATTCATGGTTGATGTTAATATACCAACATTTAAGAAAAATTAAATAACAAAGTCGATTAGAAAAACCATCCCCATCTCCCAGACAAAGCCCAAAGCCCGCCCACCCATCTCGAACGAAGTGAGAGATCTCATGGTTATCTATATTAAGGGTTTTGTAATTACATCGTCATTAGGAATATATCGAAAATTCTAAAAATTATCCTCAATCAATAATCAAACCCTATCTCCCAAAACAAAGCCCAAAGCCCGTCCACCCATCTCGAACGAAGTGAGAGATCTCATGGTTTTTTATATCAAGGGTTTTGCAATTACATCGTCATTAGCTCACTACTTCCTACAAAAAACCTTTTAATAGTAAAAATCTTTATCAAAGCCAAGAAAGGGATATAATATAAATAACTTAGAAAAGATTTATTAGGTAAATTTTAAAAGGAAGGTAATCTTTTTGCTAATAATGCTCCTATTCGTCGCGTCATTAGCAAAAAATTACATAAGGTTTCTCATTTGTTTTTCTTCGCACTTCGTGCTTGATAAACTGTGAGAACCATAAAAATTTTACCTATAAAACAAAGCACCCCAGCTAGGGCTGGGGTGTAAGGAACGTAATGTTTCTCATCAATCTAGTCTTCGTGCTTCGCACTCGACTATATTGTGAGAACCATAAAAATTTTATCTATAAAATTTTTATTACCATTAAGGAGGATTAACATGAAAAAAAGAAACGAAGTTGACCCAAAGGAAATTTGGGCTATTGAAGATTTATATGCTACAGATGAAGCCTTTTATGCTGATATAAAAAAACTTGGCGATATGGCTGATAAATTCAAGGAAGATTTCAAAGACCTAAAGACTGCTGATGATGTTTATAAGTCCCTTGAGGCCTATGCTGAGATTTCTGGCCTTACAGATAGGCTTGGCACTTTTTCTGGAATTTCTAAGGAAACAGACGCCACAGATGATGCCATGGCCAAAAGAGATGCCAAATTTGGCAGCGAATATGCAAAAATTGCGGCCACACTCTCTTTTTATGATTCAGCCTTAGTCAAGGTTGACCCAAAAATCCTAGACCAAGTGGCCAAAGACCACCCAGGCTATGAATATTACCTAAAAAGAGTGAAGGATGAGGCCAAATACCTATTAGATGAGAAGACAGAAGCAGCCCTTGCAGCCCTTGCCCCAACCTTTGATGCCCCATATGTAAACTACAATGACATGCGCTATGGGGATATGGAATTTGAAAATATAAATTACAAGGGCGAGGAAGTTGTCCTAAACCACAACACCTTTGAGGAATACCTAGAAGGCGAGACCGACACAGAGCTTAGACGTAAGGCCTTTGCAGATTATCACAAGGTCCTAGGAGCCTATCAAAACGCAGACGCATCAGTCTACAACACCCTTATCCAAAACGAAAAAATCATGGCAGACCTTCGTGGTTACAAGTCAGTTTTCCATTATCTCTTAGCTCGCCAAGACGTGGACTTTGATATTTATGAAAACCACATCGACATAATCATGGAAAAACTTGCCCCAATCATGAGAAAATATGCTACAATCATCAAAAACCACTACGGCCTAGATGAAATGACCTATGCAGACCTAAAACTTGCCATAGATCCAGAATATGAGCCACAGGTATCAATCGACCAGGCTAGAGATTATATAGCAGATGGCCTATCACCACTAGGCGAAGAATACATCGGATACATGAAAAAGGCCTTTGCCGACAAGTGGATAGACTATTCACAAAACATAGGCAAGAGAACCGGTGCCTTCTGTGCATCCCCTTATGGATCCCATCCATTTATCATGACTACTTACAACAATTCCATGAGCCAAGTCATGACCCTCGCCCACGAACTAGGTCACGCAGGCCAAGGAATTTTGTCAAATGACAATCAAAATGCCCTATCAAATGACATGTCCATGTACTTTGTAGAAGCTCCATCCACAGCCAATGAAATAACCATGGAAAGATACCTCCTAAAGAAGGCAGAAGATGACAGGGAAAAGCTCTGGGTCCTAGCCACAATGATAGGCAAGACCTACTACCACAACTTCGTAACCCATTATCTTGAGGCAGCCTTCCAAAGAGAAGTCTACAGGAGAGTAGATAGGGGTGAAAGCCTAGGAGCAGAAGACTTTAACACAATTTTTAAAGAAAAACTAGAACAATTCTGGGGAGATGCTGTAAAACTAAATGAGGGAGCAGAACTCACTTGGATGAGACAACCTCACTATTACATGGGCCTTTACTCCTTCACCTACCAAGCAGGCCTTACAGTAGGAACAGCCATTTCAGAAAAAATAGTCCACGGCACAGAAGAAGACAGAAAAACCTGGCTAGAAGTCCTAAAAATGGGCGGCTCACGTGGTCCAATAGACCTAGCCAAAGCAGCTGGAGTAGACATGAGTACTACTAAGCCAATAGAAGATGCCATCGACTTTATCGGGGAAATTATTGATCAGATAGATGAATTGATGGGTAAGCTTGATATGTATAAATAAAGTGGTTTTCCCATCCGAGATAATGGTAGTAAAAACTTTTACTAAAGTATCAGACCTTCCATCAATTTGATTTCATCAAATTGGGATAGGACTTCAGTTTGCAAAGTTTTTACGGTTTTCAAAATTTCTCAAGGTGCAATGCACTGCAGAAGAAATTTTAGAAAAACCTTATGTAATTTTGAACTAGCCCGTCCGGCTCGGGGAGGACCGATGTGACGAATAGGAGCATTGATTGTAAAAAGATTACGTTCTCTACAAAATTTTCTCGAAAATTTTGCGTTTATTTGTTTTTAATAACAAATTCTATATCTTTTATATGTTTGCTTTATTTACAACTGAATCTTCGTCCAAGGGGGAGAGCCAAGGGAAGAATTTGCCCAAGCGGCTTAGAGCGCCGCATGTTCCCTCACCGGACGGAAACCCGTTTGCTACGCAAACTTCTTCGTGCTACCTCACTATGTTTCCGGCATAAACGCCCCAAATCAAGGGGCGTTTATGTCCCCCTTGCACCCCTCTCGGCTACACCCTCCAAGCGGCCCCTTAGCGGGGAGCATGAGCATATGTTTGCCTTTGGCAAACTTACATTGGATTGGTGGATTGGTCTTCGGAGTTTATATTAACATCTTAATAGGTGTTTAATTAGATTTTTTGGGTTCTATCACCTTTACAATGTTTAATAAATAGGAACCTTTATCTTTTCCTGTCATTCTGATGAACGGAGTGAGGAAAAATCTTATATAGGCTAGTCATGTAAGCTATTAGTAAAAATAAACATTATCAAAATCTTGCCTCCCTTCTTTGAGAGGTTTTTGGTTTTAAAAATCTTTTTATCTCTTTTAATTCTCTACAACAAAACTTAGAGTAATATGATAAAAAACTTGTCAATATCTTTAAAATTTGAAAATGGTGTATTTAGCTCTTTTACTTGCTTTTTTGGAAAGCTTTTCAATAAAACTAAAAAGATGCTGAATTAGTGAGTTGAAGTGATTGTTAAATTCGTGTTAAGTATTGAAATTAAGAGGGTTTGGCCCTTGAATTGTTTTCCCTATTCCGGTATGATATTTAGCATGTAAATTTAGAATTATTTTAATATATATTGTAATAATTAAATGGAAATAAAAGAAAGGAATTCTATGAACAAGAAACAAAACCTCCTAGCCATAGCCATATCCGCCTCCTTTATTTTAGGTGGTGCAAATGTGGCTCAAGCTAGTGATAATCCGACAGCCACGGTTGTTGAAGAAGAAAATATCGGTAGTCAAGTCGATAAAAATGTAGTCGAAAACAATCCAGCAGCAACAACTCCTCAAAAAACCGAGAAAGATGAGGAAGGCAAAGATGCTGGAAAAGAAGAAGCTCTATCAATTAGCACAGCACAAAATAATAAGGAAACAACAGCTGATTCTACAAATAGGTCAGCCAATATAAACGAAAATGCTGATCCTGAGCCAGTTTCTCTTCAAATTAGTGAAGAAAAAACTCCAGAAGCTCAAAAAGCTTTTGAATTAAAAAAACCAACCCCGGTAGGAGTATATGATCCTAAGAATTTGACAGAGGAAGAAATTGAAAATGTCAAAAAGGCTGTAGTTAAAGCAAATCCAGATGTTAAAGCTAGTTCTATAACTGTTTCAAATGACGGCGCAGTTAAATTTACTGACCCTGATGGCAATGAACAAACTTTAACTCCGGCTGAAACAGTAGTCAAAGACTATAGCATAGATGAAGCAAAAATAAAAAACTTCAATGAAAATGAACGCTACCGTTCTACCCAAATGGAACAAGGAAATGGTCCTACAGCATCTTTTGATAATCTTGATAAAGAAAATAGTTTTATAGACGGCTATCGTTATAAAACCTCAGAACCTAGTGCATCTAGCCCTGACAAGAAAAAATGGGGATATGAGATTGAGATAGACAAGGAAAAAGGTCAAAGAACCTATACAGATTTTGCATTTACAAATTCTGGTCTTATGGGTGGAGTGCTTGGTACTGGAAATGTACCTGCAAAGTCACCAGAAGATGGAGCTCTTGCAGATGGCTTTAAAACCCCTAATTATAAAGCTAGCACAGAAATAATAATAGATGGAAGTAGACAACAAAGAAATTTGAATGCAAATGCTACTGAAAAAGACCTAGAGCATATTAATAATATTAATAACAAGAACACAACTATGGCTTGGGAAGGCCATTATTTAAAAGACAATGCTAATGGATTAAAAGCTACTCAAGGTGATAATGCTGCATTCAGCTTCACAGTCAACCCATGGCCAAATGAAAATGATAAGCTTAATCTAATTAAGTTACAAGGTGAGTATAAGGACAAGGTCTTTGTACAAGGTCAAAAAGTAAACACAGGTGTCAAAGTTCAAAATCTTGATGAAAATGCCAAGAAAAGACTTGTAGGACAAGTCTATAATCCAAACACTGGTAAGGTTGTTCCTGGAGCAAAGGCTTATATAGATGAAAATGGCATCGTTCAAGTCGAAATGCCACAAGGTGTAATTAACAAAGATGGTACACTAAACAAAGATTCTATTTTCTATAAAGATAATGACTACAAAGGTATTCAATCCCTAGATGTTAGATTCTTTGCCCGCCCTAGAACAGAAGCAGAGTTTAGAGCAGTCGGTAAGGAAGCAAACTTTGGTGAAGATAAATACACATCAACAGGAGCTGGTACAAAGACAATCAACCACAATGGAGAAGACGTTAAAGTAGATTTACAAGGTATAGACCGTTACGACCACTATAATCTTATCGGTAATTTAAAACTAAATCTTGACGATACAAGGTACTACGACCAAGGCTTTAAAGATGGTAATGAAGATGACACTTCTAAACACACATCATCTGAAGTAAAACCAGGTGAAGAGTTTGAAGTTAATCTTTATGTACCAGAAGATAAAAAAGATAAGGATGCATTTCCAAATCAAAAGACACCAGATGAAATGGAAGCTGCTAAGAATGATAAGCAAGCTATAGGTTCTATTGATTGGCAATTTATAAATAAAATAAATGAAGGTAAGAAAGAAAAAGATAAATGGAAGCTTGAATATGATGAAAGTACTCTTCCTACGAAATTTAAAATTACACCACCAAAATCCGCTAAGGCAGGAGACTTTGTAGCTGTACCATTAACTTATACCTACACAAATGGATCTACAGATACCCACTGGTTCCACTTTGTAGTTCAAGATTCAACTAATAATAGACCAGAATATCATGTACAGATTGATTATCCAGCTATAGAACAAAAATCAACTCCTAAGCTTCCTGAAAACCCTGATAACAAGAAGCTTGAACCAGTAAAATACGAACTTAAAAAAGGTGTTGAGTTTAAGGACGATCATGGTAATGAGTGGGATGTTTCTATTGATGAAACAACAGGTGTAGTGACAGCTAAACCAAAAAATCAATCAAACTTTAGTGGTGGAGAAAAGCTTGAAGTACCTGTAGTAGCTCATTATCAAGACAAGAATGACCCAGAAAAGGTTATAACAGAAGAAGATATAATTGCTGAATTTTCTATTAAAGAGAGATTCAATAAAACTCCTCGTTACAACGCCAAGGCAGGTAAGACAGGAGATGAACTTTCTTCAGATATTATTCTTGATAAAAATGACACTTATAATAGAGAACCAGGTAAGTTTTCTCTTGCATCTAATACATTTGTAGATGATAAGGGTAATACTTGGAATGTAAGTATAGATGAAAATTCAGGTAAGGTAACTGCAACTGTACCAAATGCAGAAGAAGGAAAGACTGTAGACGGAGCCCTACTAAATGTCCCAGTAACAGCTCACTACTATGAAAAACAAGGTGACAAACTAGTTGAATCTGGAACAAAAGAAGTAGAAGCCCAATTTATGGCCTATGGTACAAATGGTAAAGTTGAAAAAACAGTAGAAGTTCCTTTTGAAACTAAGGTAGAAAAAGATCCAAAACTTAAAAAAGGTGAAATCAAAGTTATCACCGAAGGTGAAAAAGGATCTAAGAAAGTAACCTATACTATCGAAGATTCTAAAATCATAAAAGAAGAAGAACAAGAACTAAAAGCGCCACAAGAACGTCTAATCCACGTTGGTGAAGGTGTGAATGATGGCACTCACAAGATTGAAGAAAAGGTTGAAGTAGGATTTGAAACTGAAATCCAATTTGACGACAGTCTTGCTCCAGGCGAAACCAAAGAAATTCAAAAAGGCGAAGCCGGAGAAAAGAAGAGAGATGTAAATCTTACAATAGAAGATGGCAAGGTAACAAAGACTGAAACAGGTGAGTTTACTGTAACTAAGGCTCCTAAAAAGAGAATTATAAAAGTAGGTAGAAATACCGAAGGTAAGGTAGAACACAAGGAAGAATTGCCATTTAAATATAAGGTTGAAGAAGTAGACACACTCAAAAAAGGCGAATACAATATTGTAAAACCAGGTAAGGTTGGAACAAAAACAACAACTTGGACAATCAAAAACTCCAAAGTCGATGGAGAGCCAACTGTAACAGAAGTTGCTGCAGAAGATGCCCTAATCCAAGTAGGTAAGGGAACTGTTGAAGGAACTCACGAAGTAGTTGAAAAGAAAAATATAGATTATAAAACTATAATCGAATACGATGAAAACCTAGACGCTGGCCAACAAGAAGTTGTTAAAGAAGGAAATCCAGGAGAACAAGAAAGAACAAACACACTTGTTATCAAGGATGGCCAAGTAACTGAAACTAAAGAAGGCGAATTCAAGACAACTAAAGACGCAACTGACAGAGTTGTAAAAGTTGGTACAAAACCAGTGACAAAAGTTGTAGAAAAACCATTTAACACAGAATATGTTTATGACGAAAACCTCGAATCTGGAAAAACTGAAGAAGTGACCCCAGGTAAAAATGGTAAAGTTACTATCACAACAACTTACGACAAGGACCAAAAGAAGGTTGTAACTTCTGAAACTGAAGAAAAAGGTCAAAATAGAGTTGTTAAAATCGGTGGTAAGACTAACGGAACTGAAAAAGTTAAGGAAGAAATTCCATTTGAAGTAGAAGTTAGAAAAGACCCATCACTTAAGAAGGGCGAATGGAAATACGCCAAAGATGATGAAGGAAATGAACTAAAGGGTGAAAAGGGTGAACAAGAAAAGACCCTAACTATAGAAAACTCTAAGGTAACAAATACTTCTGAGCCAACAGTAACTAAGAAAGCTAAAAATGCGGTAATCCTAATTGGTGAAGGAACTAACGACGGTACTCACGAAGTAGTTGAAAAGAAATCTATCGATTATAAAGTAAAAGTAGAATACGATGAAAATCTAGATGCTGGCCAATTGGAAGTTGTTAAAGAAGGAAATCCAGGAGAACAAGAAAGAACAAATACACTTGTAATCAAGGATGGTCAAGTAACCGAAACTAAAGAAGGTGAATTTAAGACAACTAAAGAAGCGACTGATAGGGTTGTAAAGATTGGTACAAAGCCTATTACTAAGGTAGTAGAAAAACCATTCAATACAGAATATGTCTATGACGAAAACCTTGAATCTGGAAAGACAGAAGAAGTAACACCAGGTAAGAATGGCAAGGTTACTATTACAACATCTTATGATAAGGACCAGAAGAAGGTTGTAACTTCTGAAACAGAAGAAGCTGGTCAAAATAGAGTTGTAAAAATCGGTGGAAAGACCAATGGTACAGAAAAAATCGAAGAAAAAGTCGAAGTACCATTTAAGACAATAGTAGAATTTGATGATAGCCTAAAACCAGGTGAGCAAAAAGTGACCCAAGAAGGTGAGCCAGGTGAAAAAACTAGAACTACAACCCTAACCATAGAAAATGGCAAGGTTGTGAAGACTGAAAATAGTGATTATACCGAAACCAAGAAGCCTACAGATAGGATAATCAAAGTGGGAAGAAACACAGATGGCAAGGTAGAACACAAGGAAGAAATACCATTTGGCTACAAGGTAGAAGAAGTAGATGACCTTAAGAAGGGTGAATATAGAATTGTAAAACCAGGTAAGGCCGGTACAAAAACTACAACATGGACTATCAAAAATTCTAAGATTGATGGAGAGCCAAAAGTTGATATCGAACCAGCAGAAGATGCTCTTATCCAAGTAGGTAAGGGAACTAAAGATGGATCTCATGAAATAATTGAAAAGAAAGAAATTCCTTTCAAGACAAAGATTGAGTACGATAAGTCCCTTAAACCAGGTGAAGAAAAAGTTGTTCAAGAAGGTGAACCAGGCGAGAAAGAAAGAACTAATACTGTTATCATCAAGGATGGTGAAGTAGTAGAAACCAAAGAGGGCGAATTTAAGATTACTAAAGAGCCTGTTGATAGGATAGTAAGAGTTGGTAACAAGCCATCTGATGGTGAAATCACAAAAACTTTCGAAAGAGAGATACCATTTGAAACTGAGTATATCTACGATGAAACTCTTGAAGCTGGTAACCAAATTATAGAAAAAGAAGGTAAGCTAGGTAAGGAAAAAGTAACTATCACTCAAAAGGTAGAAGATTCTAAACCTGTAGGCGATCCAAAAGAAACTACAGAAAAGATTACCGATAAAGAAGACAGGGTAGTAAGAGTAGGTATGAAACCAGTAGTAAGGGAAACTGAACTTGGTCACAATACAGAATACAGACACAACCCAGAGCTTAAAGCTGGAGAAGAAAAGGTAATCGAAGAAGGATCTAAGGGATCTGTAAAATATACAACATTCTTTAACAAGAAGACAGGTAAGCTTGAAGTCAAAGAAGAAAGAACTGAACCAAAGAATAGAGTCGTAGAATACGGTTCTAAGACTGATGGCGAGTTCAAATTTGAAAGCGAAAAAGCTTATGATGTAATAATCAGGGAAAATCCTAACTTAGATGCTGGTAAGCACAAGGTTGTTCAAGAAGGTATACCAGGTAAGACTGAAACTACTGTTAAGGTAGAAAACAGCAAGGAAGTATCAAGGGATACAAATACAATCAAAGAAAAACAAGACATGATTATTGAAATCGGTACAAGAAATGTCTGCGAAATCCCACCTCAACCAGAAGGTCCAAAACCAGATCCAAAAGATCCAAAGCCAGAAGAAGATCCAAAGAATCCTCAACCAGAAGGACCAGAAGATCCAAAGGACCCTAAACCAGAAGGACCAAAAGATCCAAAGGACCCTAAACCAGAAGGACCAAAGAATCCAAAGGATCCTCAACCAGAGGGACCAAAGAATCCAAAAGACCCTCAACCAGAGGGACCAAAGAATCCGAAGAATCCTCAACCGGAAGGACCAAAGAATCCAAAAGATCCAAAACCAAATGAACCAGGCACACCAGGCGAGACACCAAATAGGCCAAATGAGCCAGGTGAAGATCCTAAGACTCCACAAGGTCCAAAGGAAAATCCAAAGGCTGAGGAAAAAGGAGAAGTAAGTACTCCAGTTGCTGATGAAAAACTTGCTAAGAAAGAAAACAAGTCAACAAATCCAAAAACAGGTATAGGATCAGTTGCACCAATTGTAACAAGCATGGGCATATCAATAGCTGGACTTCTAGCGACTAAGAAAAAGAAAAAAGAAGACTAATAAGTTTTCATTTAAAAAGTAGGTAGGCAAAAGCCTCCTACTTTTTTCATGGAAATTATTAGATTAAAAGTCAAGACCCTGTCGTTATTCTTAAGAGTAAAGCTAGGGGGGATTTCTATAATCATAAATTTTCCCACAAAAAATCAGCTACCAAGCACTTGCCTGGAGCTGATTTTTCTTTAATAGGTTTTTATTTTATTAAGTGGGTAGATTCTCATTATGGCTTCGCCAACGAAGTTGTCTTTGGATACCGGGCCAAAGTTTCTGGAGTCGTTTGATTTAACCCTATTATCTCCTACTAGGAAATACTCATCATCTCCTACAAACCAACCTGTCGTTTCGCTTGTGGCTTCTGTTATCATTCCCTCATCTAGGTAGTCTTCTTCTAGCTTCTCATCATTTATATAAAAGCTTCCATCTTTAATCTCGACCATATCGCCTGGTAGGCCGATTACCCTTTTGATGTAAAGCTTCCAAGGCTCAGTTGGGGAGTGGAAGATTACTATTTCGCCTCTCTTATAGCCTTTATTTAGGCTTTGTGGTAGCTTATTTACAAGCATTATATCTCCTGTGGCTAGGGTGTGGTCCATGGAGTGGCCTGATACTGCTGTAAGGCCCAAGACGAAGAATTTGATGGCAAAGACTATTAGAAAGATTGCCGCAAAGCTTTTATAAAATTCCCAAATTCTGCTAAGTAGGCCTTGTTTATTTTTATTATCTTTATTATTTTCCATCTTTATCTCCTATCTTTGGATGAAGTCTACTAAGAGGTCAAAGAGGCCCTTGATTGCCTTTTCGTGAGTCCTCTCATAGCCGTGGCTAGCTGCTACACCGCATCCCACTAGGGCGTGCCTATAGTCATAATCACTTGCCACAGCAGCTGATGCATCAGATCCGTAGAATGGGTAAATATCTACTCCGTAGTCTATGCCGACCTTTTTGGCGGTGGCTATTAAATCATTGGTTAGGTCATAATTATAAGGACCTGACGAATCCTTGGCACAAATTGATACCTTAAGCTCATCGCAGGTTAAATCATCGTGGACTACTCCCATATCGACTGCGACCATATCGGAAATGCCAGCAGGGTGTCCTGAGCTTGCCCCGTGGCCTACTTCTTCATAGACTGTAAACATCATGTATAAAGGACGGTTTATCTTTATATCCTTATCCTTAATTTCCTTGGCTAGGGCAAGGAGGATGCCTGCTGAGGCCTTATCATCTAGGTGGCGGCTTTTGACAAAGCCATTGTCTATCCTAAATCTAGGGTTAAGGGAGATGAAGTCCCCATTTTCTATGCCTAGGGCCTGAGTTTCTTCCTTAGAATGGGTGATGGCATCTATTACTACTTCCATGGTGGTATCATCACGTTTGGCCTCTCTTGGGTCGGATGAACCGTGGACTGCTGGATTATTTAGCCTGCATACTCCAGTATATTCCTTGCCAGATCTGGTGTGGATGGTGACATTTTCAAATTCTACAAAATTATAAGGAAAACCACCGATTGTAGTAAGCTTTAGGGCGCCATTGGCCTTTATTGACCTAACCATAAGACCTAAAGTATCGACGTGGGCTGATAAGAGTAGGCCATTATTTCCTTCCATTTCATTTATTGGGACTATGACATTGCCCTTCTTATTTGTGTAAGGCTTATAGCCTAGCTTTTCAAACTCATCGCAAAGGTATTTTGTGGCCTTCATGGTAAAGCCTGTTGGTGATGGAGTATTTACCAAGTCTTTTATATAATTTGTGATTGTATTCATATTCTTCCTTTCTTTTCTCGGGTATAATCTAATATAAATACTATATTATAAATTGTGATAAAACCAAAGGAGTTTTATATGAAAAAATACTATTTTAAGGAAAAATTTTTTAAAATAACTGACAAATATTGGATTATGGATGAAAATAATGACAAGGCCTTTTATCTGGATCAGGATTTTACCTTTTTTGGCTATAGGTCAAGGGTTTTTGACAAGGATATGAAGGAGGCCTTTAAGGTTGAGAGAAAAATCCTATCCTTTTTGCCTACTTATTTTGTAGATTTTAAGGACGGAAGCCAAATGACTATCAAGTCTAGGCTAAGTTTTTTGAGAAGAAAGGTCGATATAGAGACAGATTTTGGGACTATTTACCTAAAGGGATCTATTTGGGATTATAATTTTGATATAAGCCTTGATGGCAAAAAGATTGGGGAGATTTCTAAGGTATTTTTCGCCATGACTGACCAGTACGAGCTAAGGGTCCTAGATGAGGACTATACTGAAGCCATGCTTGCCCTTGTAATATGTTTAAATAATATCAAGGACAGCGAAGCGGCTGCAGCTGCAAATTCTGCTAACAACTAGGAGGACTTATGATATTTATCTTAGCGGGGGTTTTTGCCCTCTTAGGTCTTTATAACCTCTATCTTTTTTCAGGGATTGAAATTAGGGTTAAATTTACCAAGGTAGACTTGGCTGTATATCTAATGATGCTAGTCATGTTTGCCATCTACCAATGGGTTTTTAAGCCTTATATTATAAACACCTTAGCCATTGGCCTTGCTATAATTTTTTGGAACTATTCGGGCATAATTGCCAGGGGCTTTAGCAAGGATTTTCTTTATACCAATAAGCTAAATCCCTTTTTAAATAAAAAAGTAAGCCTTGATGAGATTAAGTCTGTGACCCTGTCAAGAGCTGAGAAAAACCTCCTTCTTATAGTATATTTCAAGGAGGCCAACGCCCAGGATAATATGAGATTTGCCTATAAGAAGGAAAAGGACCTTATTAAACTTCTCAAGGGGCAAAAAGTAAATGTGATTAATTAGAAAAACAAAACACCTAGAAGGAGCAAAGTCCTTAGCTAGGTGTTTTTGTTTTAAATTTTAGCGGCCGCCGCCACCTCCACCACCGAAGGATCCGCCGCCTCCGCCTACTGATGTGGCACCGCCAAAGCCGGCATTTGAAAAGCCGGTGGCCTCACCATAAGATTGGTTGATGGATTTTGAAAAGCCTCTGGAGTTTGTAAATAAATATGGGTAGTAGATGAAATTATTCATATAATAGTCATCTCTTTCTACTATTTTTTCAAAGCTTTCTCCAAGGCCTAGGATTTGGGCATAGACTAGAAAGCCCTTCCACTTAGGCATCTCTTCTTGGCTTTTTTCTCCAACAAGCTCGTAAGATGCAAGGTAGTTTTTAAACTTGCATAGGTCCTCATAAAGGCTTATGCCCTTTTGGGTCAACCTTAGCTCTGTGCCTGTCCTTGATGAAGATAGGAAGGTCTTTTCGTACTCATAGTCTTCGATGTAGCCTTTTTCCTTGAGAGTCGCAAGAGAAAGATCTTCTAGGTCCTCATAGAAATTATCGAGGGCGTCCTTATTTTTTTCTAGGTATTTTTGATAGGCATAATCTGTAAGGAAGCCATCATGACTTCTTAGACTTGCCTTATAGAGGGTGTCGAAATATTTGCTTTCAAGGGCTCCCATATTGTCTGGTCTTTCTAGGATTTTGATTTTCTTTTCACTAACTAGGCCATACTTATCCTTGCCCAGGTCGATTTTTTTAGCAAGGGCCCATTTGAGGATGAAGGCATTTACATAGTCTTCGGCTAGACCTATGGAATTGATATAGGTCTTTTCTATAATAAAGGCCAAGTCTTCGATGTGGCCATCATATGGGATATCTTTTAAATATTCCCTGCCAAAGTCCTTTGGCTTTCTAAGGTCTTTGAGATTTGTTATTCTTTTTTCAGAAAAAGATAATTTGGCGGCACGGATTCCTGCAAAGGCTCCTGCAAGACCCGTGGCACTAGCAAAACCTATTAGAATTTTAGCCCAAACTGGCATCGGGGGCTTGTAGGCCTTGCCTTGGTTTTCTTCCCATTTAGAGCCCTTCACAGCCTGGTCGGCATAGTCTTTGAAATTCTTATCTTCCCTGTAGGAAGCAGCAAAGGTCCCCTTTGGAAATTTGATCATGACTGTGGCATAGTCAATCCCTCCAGTAGAATTAAGTTCTATGACCCCGTCCTTATTTTCTATATTGCCCTTAAGGCCAAAGCCCCAAAACTTCACATCCCTTTCTATTGGCTTGTAGGAGGTGATTTTGATATTGACTTTTTCTGGCATGGGGTCAAAATCATCTCCCACAAATTTGAAAAAGACCATGTCAGAATCATTTAGGCCTATGGCTAGGGGGCTTATCTTGTATCTAAGGTCGTAGACATTATCTTCATACTTGCTTATGCCCCAGCAAAGCTCGTATCCATCGTCTTTTTGGACTGTGCCGTAGCGGAAGGCCTTTTCTTCAAAGGACTTGTCAATATCCCAAGGGTCGGCTTTTTCAAAATCCTTGCCAAAGGCAGATACAGAAAAATCTTCGATTTTAAGGCCCCTTAAGTTATTTATGGCCTTGTATCTTTCTGTATAGTCTGTGTCATTTTCATCTATATGCCAAGTTTCCTTTATAGAGCCGATTCCCTTTTCATCGAGGCTTGCTTCTATATTTATTTTCTTAAATTCATCAGCCAAAGCCTCTTTGGGCAGGAAAATTATTAGGCTTAGGGCTAAAATTGTGAGTATCTTTTTCATGGTCATCCTTTCTTTGTGTCTTCTTATATATTATTTTACCCAGAATGAAAATTTTTGTGCTATTTTTTAACAAATAGCCTTTGACAAATCTATAAAAAACTGTAGAATTTAGCTAGTTACTCCCTTTTCTTTTTATGAAAAAGGGCTTTGTTTAGGAGTTAATATGGAAAAGAATTTTTTATCCAAAATATATGACAATATAACCCACAACCCGCCTATGGTCCTTACCCTGGGCTTTGCCATTGTGATTACAATCGGAGCTTTGCTATTAAGGATGCCATTTTTTTCTCGTAGTGGTAATGAAACGAGCCTTATTGATGCCTTATTCGTGGCAGCTTCTGCTTCTTGTGTTACAGGCCTTACCCCTGTCAATACCCTCGAGCATTGGAATTCTTACGGTCATCTTCTACTTATTGTCCTTATCCAAATTGGAGGCCTTGGGGTGATGAGTATTACCTCAATGATTCCTCTAATTTTGGGCAAGAAAATTGGCCTAAGCTCTAGGCAAATTCTTAAGGAGCAGCTAAATGTGGAAAGCCTGGAGGGCATGATTGCCTTATTTAAGTATGTGCTTTTCTTCTCTTTTGGGGTTGAGCTGATCGGGGCTATGATTTTAGCTATCAGGTTTGTTCCGATTTTTGGCCTTGCTAAGGGCCTATGGGTTTCTATTTTTCACTCTATATCAGCCTTTTGTAATGCTGGCTTTGATATTTTGGGTGATAGTATCTATCCTTTTAGGGATGATTTGCTTGTAAATTTCACCCTGGATGGCTTAGTTATTATCGGTGGTCTTGGCTTTGTGGTGACAAGTGAGCTTTTTAGGAGGAGGTCTTTTGAAAAGATTTCAACCCATTCTAAGCTTGTCCTAAGCCTTACAGGCATCCTTCTAGCTGTGGGTACCCTTGGATTTTTCATCCTTGAAAAGGACGGAGGAGTCCTTGTTGGGGAGGGCCTTGGGGCATCTCTTACAGAATCCTTTTTCCAATCCACTGTAGCAAGGACGGCAGGCTTTTATTCAGTTAAGCTTGAAAATATCAAGGATTCTACAGCCCTTCTTTTGGCAGGTCTTATGTTTATTGGAGGCTCTCCAGGTTCAACTGCAGGAGGCATTAAGACTACAACCTTTGGTGTGCTTGTCTTATCAACTATTGCAGTTATAAGGGGAGAAGATGAGCCGGTTTTATTTAAAAGACACATAGGAGAAGAAACAGTAAGAAAGGCCCTTGCTATCTTTGCTGTTTCTGTGACAATTATCATTTCTGTAAGCTTTATCCTTACCATTACAGAAAAGGCAGGTCTTGTAGAAATTTTCTATGAGACCGTATCAGCCCTTGCCACAGTAGGAGCCAGCATGGGAATAACCTCGAATCTTTCAACTATCGGCAAGCTTCTTATAACCATTTGTATGTACCTAGGCAGGATTGGCCCAATGACCATGGCCTTTGCCTTTGGCATGAAGACTAGAAAATCACTAATCAGATATCCAGAAAGTTTTATATCTATAGGATAAAGGAGTAAATATGAAAAATGTTATCGTACTAGGCCTAGGCAGGTTCGGATCTGCCCTAGCCCGCAAGCTATCAGAAAAAAACATAGAGGTCATGGCTGTAGATATGGACTATAACAAGATCCAAAAGCTAGCAGACGATGTGGCCTATACCGCCCAAGCAGACATCACAGACCCTGATGCCCTAAATGAATTGGGAATCAAAAACTTTGATATAGCTATAATTGCTACAGGATCAAATCTTGAATCAAGTATAGAGGCGACCCTTCTTTGCAAGGATGCCGGTATTGAAACTGTAATTTCCAAGGCTACATCCCTTGTTCAGGCTAGAATTCTTAAGAAAATTGGGGCAGACAGGATAATTTTCCCAGAAAGAGACAGCGGGGAAAGGCTTGCAAGGCTTATTTCTGGATCAAATCTTATGGAATATATCCAATTTTCAAATAAATTTTCTATGGCCGAGGTCAAGGCTCACGAGACTTGGGTTGGCAAGAGTCTAAAGGATTTGGATTTTAGAAATAAATTTGACCTAAATGTGGTGGCCTTTGAGAGAAATGGCGATATGATCGTATCTCCTCGCCCTGATGAGGTTATAGAAGAATATGACCTCCTTGTAATAATTGGAGAAAATAAAGACATAGAAAAAATCGAAGAATGTGATAATTAGGAAAACGAAAGCTTTTATGTAAAGAGCATGGATTAAATATGAAAAAAAATTCGTGAAATAGTTTGCATAAGATAAAATTTGTGTTATAATAATAGCAGCTATCAAATTAGCTAGGTTTTTCATTATTAATTCCTTTATGTTTTCCCTTATGAAAACAAGGACTAACTTATTCTTTTCTATGTGAAGGGTCCCTTATGGGGCCCTTTTCATATTTAATAAATCTTTTAAAAAACATTTTCTTATGTTATAATAATATCGTAATCTTCTATTAGGGGGAATTTATGAAAATACTAGTAATAGATGCCCAGGGCGGGGGTCTTGGCAAAGAGCTTATAACAAAATTAAGGGCCCGCCACAAAGACCTTGATATAACATGTGTTGGGACAAATTCTCTAGCCACAAGCGCCATGCTAAAGGCTGGGGCAAATAGGGGAGCTACTGGAGAAAACCCAGTAGTGGTAAATGCCGCCAAGGCTGATATAATCCTAGGACCCATTGGGATTATGCTTACAAATTCCCTATATGGAGAAATCACAGAAAAGATTAGCCAGGCTGTATCCTTATCGCCTGCAATCTAAATCCTAATTCCCTTCAGGCACGATGACAATATAATTGTAGGAATTTCCGATTATTCGATTAAAAAACTTGTCGACCTTGCCATGATAGAAGTTGAAAAGAATTTATAAAATGCAGGGAGCATTTTAGGTCGCAGAAGTGGCCGGGATAAGAATATCCAAATTCCCTCGCTAAAGAGGGGCAAATATTTAAGCAATTATACTAAGAAGGTATAGGAAACTCAGACGGGCTACCTATGCCTATTTTTATTGTAAAAGGAGAATTTATGAAGAAAATACTAGGAAAAGTCGTTGGTCTTTTGGCCCTAAGCCTTGCACTCACAGCTTGTGGGGCTTCTAAAGATGAAAGTAAGACTGAGACAAAGACAGAAACAAAGACAGAAGTAGCATCAAGCCATCCAAAGGATGAACTAATACTTGGCATCGGCTCTGAGCCGGAAAAGGGCTTTGACCCAATCCATGAGGCAAGCCATTCATCAAGCTTACTTTTCCACTCATCCCTACTTAAGAGAGACTTGGACCTAAATATAGTAAATGATTTGGCAGAAGATTATAAAATCTCAGATGATAAGCTTACATACACAGTCACCCTCAAGGACGGTCTTAAATTTTCTGACGGTACAGATTTAACAGCTGATGATGTTGTCTTTTCCTACAATAAGGCTAAGGAAGAAAATACTGCCGGAATCAACCTCACCCGTTTCATAAAGGCTGAAAAAGTCGATGATAAAACTATAAATCTTATCCTAGAAAAGCCAGATATTTCTTTTACAACCACCATGGCATCTCTTGGAATTGTAAGCAAGGACAAATACAAGGAAGGCTATGGGGAAAATCCTGTAGGCTCAGGTCCTTTTAAGCTTGTCGAATGGAAAAAGGGCCAAGAGATGATAGTAGCACCAAATGAATACT
This sequence comes from Anaerococcus sp. NML200537, assembly GCF_026131715.1. Lineage (NCBI taxonomy): Bacteria > Bacillati > Bacillota > Tissierellia > Tissierellales > Peptoniphilaceae > Anaerococcus > Anaerococcus sp. NML200537. The sequence goes on from NZ_JAMXSL010000011.1 coordinate 44,637, forward strand.
ATTATGGTGATGCGGTCCCATTTAAGAAAGTGACTTTCATTTTCTTTAAGGATGATGACGCTGCTCTTGCCACAGCCAAGGAGGGCCTTTGCGATATTATTAGAATCCCTTATACAGCCAAGGATATGGAAGTAGAAGGCTTCCACCAGCTTTCAGTTAAAACCGTAGATAATAGGGGAATCTCCCTTCCAGTTGTGGCTAATACTGGAGAGGTCACAGACGATAAGACCCTAGCCCCAGGTGCACCAATTGGAAATGATGTTACAAGCGATATAGCCATAAGAAAGGCCCTAAACATAGCCATGGATAGGCAAGAGATAATAGATCATGTCCTAAATGGAGAGGCCACCAAGGCTACATCCATAGCAGATAATCTTCCTTGGTATAATGAGGAAACAGCTGATATCAAGGATGGAGATACCGAAGCTGCTAAGAAAATCCTAGATGAGGCAGGCTGGATGCAAGGCCCTGACGGCATCAGGGAAAAGGACGGAGTGAAAGCCAAATTTGACCTCTACTATGCCTACCAAGATAGGGAAAATCTCGCAGTATATTTCGCTGAAAAGGCTAAGGAAATTGGCATCGATGTAAATCCAATCTATGGAGACTGGGACTTTTTTGCAGATAAGATGTATAGCCAGGCAGTCCTCTTTGGTTGGGGCGGCTACGACCCACTAGATATGTATTATTCTTATGCTTCAAAATTTAGGGGCTATGACTATTACAATACCAATTTCTATGCCAATGAAAGGGTTGATAAATATTTTGAAGATGGCCTTTCAGCAGATAATTTGGAAGACTTTTATGATAATTTCAAAAAGGCCCAATGGGATGGAGAGAATGGATTTTCTTGGAAGGGTGATTGTCCTTGGGTATGGCTGGTAAATGAAAACCACTTATATCTTGTAAGAGATGGCCTAGAGCTTGGCAAGACTAAGATTGAGCCACACTCATCTCGCTACACCCTCATAGATTCTATAGCCAACTGGAAATGGGAATAAGATGGGGAAGAAAATTTTAAGGGAGCTTGTCACCTTTATTCTTTTCATTCTGGCAGTATCTTTTATAAGTTTTTTGCTCTTAGACCTTTCGCCAATTGACCCCATAGCCTCCTTTGCAAGGGCTAAGGGAAGTGGGCTTGATCAAAGTCAAAAGGCAGCCCTAATTGCCAAGTGGGGCCTTGATAAGCCCCTTTTTGAAAGATACCTAAGCTGGCTTGCCAATCTTGTTAGGGGAGATTTGGGGATTTCAAATATTTATAATAGAGAGGTTATTGCCATAATAAAAGAGGGCTTTGCTAATTCTTTTGTGCTAATGGCCCTAGCTTGGATTTTGCAAGGGGTCTTGGGTATTTTCTTGGGCCTTGTGGCAGGGGCAAATATTGGAAGTCTAAAGGATAAATTTATCAAGGCCTATGCCATAATTTTTGCATCGACCCCTAGCTTTTGGCTGGGCCTGGTCTTGATTATGGTTTTTTCCCTTAAGTTTAAGCTTTTTCCAGCCTCTATGGGATCTCCTGCAGGAGTTTTGACAGAAGATATCAGCTTTGCTGATAGGCTCTACCATATGGTCCTTCCTTGCCTTTGCCTAAGTCTGGTAGGGTCTTCAAATATCATCCTCCACACCAGGGCTAAGACTGAAGATATCCTAAATGAAGACTTTGTCAGCTATGCCAAGGCTCGTGGAATGACAAAGAGTGAAATTATTAGCAAGTACGCCCTTAAAAATTTGATTTTACCAGGTCTTAGTTTGCTCTTTACGTATTTTTCGGAGCTTTTTTCTGGGACCATTTTGGTTGAAAATGTCTTTTCCTATCCAGGCCTTGGGTCTCTGACTGTAGAAGCTGGCCTTAGGTCTGATGCACCGCTGCTTTTGGGCCTTGTCCTTTTTTCGTCGATTTTTGTCTATCTGGGTAATAGGCTTTGGGATTTAATCTTGCCAAGGCTAGACGTAAGACTAGGAGGGGCCTATGAATAGGAAATTAATCGGAAAATCTCCAATGAGCCTTAGAAAAAAGACCTTGATAGAGATTGGCCTTGCCATATTATTTGTGGCCTTTATCTTTATCAGAGGGGCAATGATTAATGAAGGAGACCTATCAATTGATTTTGCAAATAAATTACAAGGGCCGAGCCTTTCCCACATTTTTGGGACAGACCAAACTGGCAGGGACATGTATTTAAGGACAATCAAGGGCCTTGCTACTTCCATACAGATTGGCTTTTTGGGTTCTCTTTCAGCTCTTCTTGTGGCAAGTGTCTTTGCTCTTTTCTTAAGCTTTGGCAATAAGTATCTGGATAAGGTCATTAACTTTATAATTGACCTAAGCCTTTCCATTCCCCACATGATGGTCCTAATCCTTGTGGCAATCGCCGCAGGCAGGGGCCTTAGGGGCGTGATTTTAGGAATTGGTCTTACTCACTGGACAGGCCTTACCAGGCTTTTGAGGGGAGAAATCCTTGCCCTTAAGGATGAAAATTATATAAAGATATCAAGGGCTTTGGGCAAATCTAGGTTTTATATTTTTAAAAACCACATCCTGCCAAAGATTTTCCCACAGATGCTTGTAGGACTTATTTTGCTCTTTCCCCACGCCATCCTTCATGAGTCAGCCATTTCCTTTCTGGGCTTTGGCCTTTCCCTATCTAGTCCATCTATAGGGATAATCCTATCAGAATCGATGAAATACCTTATAGGTGGATCATGGCATCTGGCCTTTTTCCCAGGGCTTTTGCTTTGCTTTTTGGTTTTTGCCATAAATAGGCTGGGTGAAGATGTCAAACATTTGCTAGATCCTTACTCATATCACAGGTGATTTTATGAATATATTAGAAGTTAAAAATTTAAAGGTGTCATTTGACCAATATACAAGGGGCCTTAGGCGAAGAAGGCTTGATATAATTAAAAATATAAGCCTAGATGTAAGGGAAGGTGAAATTATGGCGATTTTTGGGGCATCAGGCTCTGGAAAAAGCCTCTTAGCTTCCGCCATCCTCGGACTTTTACCCTACAATGGCTTAAGCGAGGGAGAAATCTTTTATAAGGGGAAAATCTTAGACCAAGCTCTTTTGGAAAGGGTCAGGGGCAGGGAAATATTTTTCATTCCCCAGTCAATCACATCCCTTAACCCTCTTTTAAAAACCAAGGACCAGGCAAGGATGACCCTGGCAAGGCATGATTATCATAAACAAAGAGAGGTCTACCAATCTTTTGGTCTGGGGAGTGATGTTGATGATATGTATCCAAGAGAGCTTTCTGGTGGCATGGCTAGGAGAGTCCTTGTAAGTGATGCTATATTAAGTGGGGCAGATTTTATAATTGCAGATGAACCGACCCCTGGCATGGATAAGGAGGCTACAGATGAGATTGTCAGCTATTTTAAAAAGATGAAAGAAGCTGGCAAGACCCTACTTCTTATAAGCCACGACATAAATATGGCTTTGTCATGTGCTGATAGGATTGGGATTTTTTATGATGGAGAGATTATAGAAGTAGGGGATAGGTCCGCCTTTGCTAATAAGGGGGCAGGTCTAGCCAATCCCTATTCTAAAAGGCTCATAAGGGCCTTGCCTGAAAATGGCATGGACTTAGATAGGATAGAAAATGATTGAAGTAAAGAATTTGTCCTTTTCCTATGATGGGAAGAGGGATATTATAAAAAACTGTAGCCTCACGCTAGAGAGGGGTGAGGTCTTGGGCCTTGTGGCCCCATCAGGTTACGGAAAGTCAACTCTCGGTAAACTTATAGCAGGCTATATCAAGGCACCGAGGGGGACTGTCCTTGTGGATGGCAAGGACATCAGAGACCTTAAGGGATTTCTACCAGTCCAGATGGTCCACCAAAATCCAGAAAAAAACGTAAATATCACTTGGAAGGTGGGAAAGATTTTAAATGAAGGCTGGCAAGTGACTGGCGAAATAAAAGAGGCCTTTGGCATCAGGGAAGAATTCTTAGACAAGTTCCCCATAGAGCTATCAGGCGGAGAGCTCCAAAGAATTTGCCTGGCAAGGGTAATGGGAGATCCTTGCAAATACCTAATAGCAGATGAAGTCACAAGTATGCTTGATACTATAAACCAGGCTGAGATTTGCAAGATTTTGCTAGACTTTGCCAAAAATAAAAAGGTTGGTATCCTCTTCATTTCTCATAACAAGGCCCTTCTAGACCTTGTAGCAGATAGGATAATCGACCTTAGGGAAATAAATAAGGAAAGCTGCGACAAAAAATAAGATGTTGTGGCTTTTTTTATGATTTAAAAGGCAATTAAAAAAATACTGCAAAGTTTTAAAAAATATGTTAAAATATAGTTAATAAAACTTTATGGACACAAAAGGAGTAAATTATGGCAAAAAATTTCAGAGGTAAATCATTTCTAAAACTTCTTGATTTCTCATCAGCAGATATCAGATACCTTTTAGACCTAGCAAAAAACTTCAAAGACATGAAAAGAGCTGGAGTTCCTCACAGATATCTTGAGGGCAAAAATATAGCAATCATCTTTGAAAAAACATCTACAAGAACCAGATGTTCCTTCGAAGTAGGAGCTTATGACTTAGGTATGGGAGTAACCTACCTTGACCCAACAGGTTCACAAATGGGCCATAAGGAATCTGTTGCCGACACAGCCAGAGTCCTAGGCAGGATATATGACGGTATAGAATTTAGGGGCTTTAAGCAAGAACACGTCGAAGAGCTTGCAAAATACTCAGGAGTCCCTGTTTGGAACGGTCTTACAGACCAGTGGCACCCAACCCAAATGCTAGCCGATGTCCTAACAATCGAAGAGCACTTTGGTTATTCTAAGGGCCTTAAATTCGTATATTTCGGCGATGCTAGAAATAATATGGCAAATTCTCTAATGGTAGTTTGTGCAAAACTTGGTATAAATTTTGTAGCCTGCGCTCCAAAAGAGCTCTTCCCAGAAGAATGGCTAGTTGAAGAATGCAAGAAAATTGCGAAAGAAAACTTCTCGACAGTTACCCTTACAGAAGATGTCAAGGAAGCAGCTACAGGTGCTGATGTAATCTACACAGATGTCTGGGTATCAATGGGTGAGCCAGCTGAAGAATGGGAAAGAAGAATTAAAATCCTTAAACCTTACCAAGTCACTAAAGAAATCATGGCTATGGCAAACAAAGAAGCCATCTTCCTCCACTGCCTACCAGCCTTCCACGACAAGGAAACCAAGGTCGGCAAGGAAATCTTTGAAAAATACGGTCTTGACTCAATCGAAGTTACAGATGAAGTCTTTGAATCAAAACAATCCCTAGTCTTTGACGAAGCAGAAAACAGGATGCACACCATAAAAGCAGTAATGTATGCAACTTTATGCTAGATAGTAAATATCACCTGGCCCTAGGATGATCCTAGAGCTGGGTTTTGTTTTAAAAAATTTTTTAGGAAAGGCTCTTTGATAAGCCTTGCCCTAGTTTTTAGCCATATGATTGGTATGGTAGAAGTAGTCTAATAAATTTAAAAGAAAATAAGCGGTAATAATCGTATATTTTTTAAAATCTCTACATAAGGAAATAAGATGGACAAGCTTGATGTAAATAAAAATATAAAAAAAGATATAAGCGCCGAGGTCTTTATATTTTTGGGCCTCTTTTTGGGACTTTTTATCTATATGGCAAATATAATGGGTGGGACAAACATGGTCAAGACCATGATGCTCACCTCCTTTGACCTCTTGATGAATGTATGCTTCTACCTGATGGCGGTGGCAGTACTTGCAGGGGGCCTATCAGCGATTTTTTCAGAATTTGGGGTAATTGCCCTGGTAAATAAAATCCTTTCTAAGCTCATGGGTCCTATTTATGACCTACCAGGAGCAAGCTCTCTAGGAGTTTTATCCTGCTTTATGTCTGATAACCCAGCCATCCTTACCTTGGCTAGGGATGATAATTTTAGGATGTATTTTAAAAAATACCAGATGCCAGCCCTAACCAACCTAGGCACAGCCTTTGGCATGGGCCTTATCACAGTCACATCTATGATGGCCCTGCCTGTTGAGGCTTCCCTAAAGGCGGCCATGGTAGGCCTACTGGGGGCAGTTTGCGGATCAGTTGTATCGGTAAGGCTTATGATTAGAAAGACCAAAAAATATTACGGGACAGAAGAGATGGTAGAAACCAAGTCAGTCAAAGCCATCCCTGCTGGCTTTAGGCAGGTAAGAGAGGGCTCTGTCGGCTCTAGATTTATCACAGCCCTCCTTGATGGGGGCAGGGTCGGAGTAGACATGGGAGTGGCTATAATTCCTGGAGTTTGCCTAATCTGTACCCTAGTAATTATGCTAACAAATGGGGCAGGAGCAAATGGCTATACAGGCGAGGCCAACCAAGGCATAGCCCTCTTGCCAGTAATCGGTGAGAAATTATCCTTTATAATAAATCCAATTTTTGGCTTTAAAAGCCCAGAAGCCATAGCCGTTCCAATCACAGCCCTAGGCTCAGCCGGTGCTGCCATAGGTCTTGTAGCAGATATGGCAGGCAGGGGAATAATTTCAGGCAATGACATAGCAGTTTTCACATCTATATGCATGTGCTGGTCAGGCTATCTATCAACCCACATAGCCATGATGGATGCTCTAGATACCAAGGAAATGACAGGCAATGCCATAATTTGTCACACCATAGGCGGTCTATGTGCAGGATTTTTTGCCCATTTGCTTTGGACTTTGCTTGCCTTCTTGTAAGATTGACGTTAAATTTTAAAAATAAAAAGGAGTAGACATGGAATTTAAACTAGCAGAACTTGCCTTGCCAGATTTTTCTAAGGAAGAATTTACCAAGGCAGAAAATATTAAAACATGCCCAGCAGAAGCTGATGGCATAGCCCCAGATGGCTTTTACCTTACCCACCACAAGCCTACATTTTATAAGGTAGATGGCAAGTTTATCCTACCAGACCACAACAGCCTCAACTGTGTGGCAAGTCTTGTTGATGGAAAAATTTTAATTAAGGAAATTAGGGAAATTAAAAAGGGCGACCAAATAGTATTAGGTAGGGAAGGAAATCTAGAAGAAGGGATTTTTGTCGATAAAAATGCCTTTGGAGCCGATGCCTACTCCAAGCCAGGCAGGTCCGTTGAGACTTCTTCTTCAAGAGACTATGACTATTTATTTGAACTTTTAAAACACGAAAGAGATTCTGAAGATGGCTATATTGTTTGGGTCCTAGGCCCTGCAGTAGTCTTTGACTATGATACAAGAAATGCCTTAAATGCCTTGGCAAAAGAAGGCTTCATAGATAGCCTCTTAGGGGGCAATGCCATGGCAACCCACGACCTTGAGGGAGGATATTTAAATACAGCCCTTGGCCAAAATATCTACACCCAAGAAAACCAACCAATGGGCCACTACAACCACCTAGACCTCTTAAATGAAGTAAGGATAGCAGGCTCTATCAAGGAATTTATCAAAGAAGGCCATGTCAAAGACGGCATCATCAAGACCCTAGCAGGAATGGATGTACCTTTTGTCCTTTCAGGGTCAATTAGAGATGACGGCCCACTTCCAGAAGTTATTGGTGATACAGATAAGGCCCTTACAGAAACTAAAAAAGAGCTAGATAAGGCCACAGTTATAATTTGTATAGCAACCATGCTTCACTCACTTTCAGTGGCAAATATGGCCTCATCTTATAGGAAAAGAGCCGACGGCAAGGTTTCTCCAGTCTACCTATACTCTGTTGATGTTACTGAAAATGTCGTTCACAAGGTAGAAGCAGCTAGGGAAAACCTCGCAGTAGTGCCAATGGTGACCAATGTCCAAGACTTTGTAGTCAACCTCCAAAAGGCCCTAGTAGATGATAAAAATAGCCAGGAAGGAGAAAAGTAATGAGCCTAGAAATGCCAAAATACCATCATCCAGATTTTGATCAGGATTTTCTAAAAAATGCTCCGAATGTGACCCTAGAGGAAGTTACAGTTGATGGCCTAAGCCCTAGAAATTACCACGCCCTATCAGTTTATCCAGAATATTTCAAGATAAATGGCAAGTGGGTCCTAGCCGGCCAGTCAAGGATGGATACAGTCTGTGTAGCAAATGACACAGAGGGCGGGGAGAGCGTGGATATAGTCGAATTTAGAAATCTTAAAAAAGGCGATAAGGTAGTTATCGGCCGCACCGAAGACGCTTCTGAGGGAATTTATGTGTGGACAGAAGGCTTTTTAGAGCCAGATGAGCACGTTGATACCTTCGCCTTTAGGGCAGGAAGGTCTCGTGAAACAGCCTTCTCCATGGATTATGACAATCTTTATGAAGTCCTAAAACACGAAAAGGAAAATGGGGGCTATGTGACCCTAATTGTCGGCGCTGCCCTAGCCTTAGACCGTGACTCAAGACTTGCCCTAGAAAGGCTAATAAGAAATGGCTATGTAAATGCCATCTTTTGCGGGACAGAAACAGCTGCCTTTGACCTAGAAAAGGGAATTTATGGCACATCTTGGGGCCAAGAACACTTTGAAAAAGAGCAAAACACCACAAGAAACCTCTTTGAGACTATCAACCTTGCCAGAAAATATGGGTCAACTAAGGCCCTTGTAGAAAGTGGCTTGGTCAAGGATGGCTTTATGAAGGCAAGTGTGGAGATGGATATACCTGTTGTAATTGCAGGCACCATCAGAGATAGGCTTGGCTTACCTGAGACAATTAACAATGTCTACCAGGCCCAAAATGAGATGAGAAAGCACGCCAGAAAGACATCCACAATCATAATGATGTCTGCGATTCTTTATACAATCGCCACAGGCAACATGACCCCATCCTATAATATCTTTGATGAAAAGGTCAGACCTGTATATATGTATACAATCGACATCCAAGAATTTGCTGTAAACAAGCTCTCAGACAGGGGGACAGTAACAGCAGTATCAATGGTAACCAATGTTCAAGATTTCATCAGAAACGTGGACAGGGCCCTTAATTTATAGAAATTCAGCCGGTAGAATCCGGCTTCAGAGCGTAGACAAAATCCAAAAACGCTTATCCAGCTACAGAAATTTAGAAATTCTAAATCTCATAATGCTGTAAATCGCAAACTCGCTAAGGCTCAAACAGTGCGATTTACGGGCGCATTATTTCGATTTGAATTTCTTAAAATTTCTTCCGAATGGAACGCTTATTTTTGGATTTTGTCACTTTGCAGGTAGTCTGTAGCCGGTAGAATCCGGCTTTTCTTTTGCCTTAAACTTCCTTGAAAACTTTTGCATTATAATGGTAATTAATGCTATAATTATTACAAGAGATAATATTTATAAATTTTTATCATTATTAGATTTATAAATATTGTTCAAATTTTACGAAAGGAATTATTATGAACAATCAAGAATTGGCGAAAATTATCGTCGACAAGGTTGGTGGCAAGGATAATATTATATCCTACCAGCACTGCGCCACAAGACTAAGGCTAGTCCTCAAGGACTTTGATAAGATTGACAGAGATTTTATCGATGACCTAGAAGGTGTTCAAGGTACAAATATTGCCAATGGCCAATATCAAATAATCCTTGGCCCTGGCAAGGTCAACCTAGTTACAGGAGAGGTCGGAAAAATCGTTGGAGAAAGCGGAGCCTCTGAACCAAGCGACGCACCAAAGGGTAATATCCTCCAAAGAGGGGTCAAAGTCCTATCAGATATCTTTGTTCCAATCATTCCAGCTATAGTTGCTGCCGGTCTTTTGATGGGGATTAATAACATCCTAACCAGTCCATTTTTTAATGGCAGGACAGATTCGATTATTAGCCTTTATCCACAAATAGCAGACCTTGCTAATATGATCAATGTCTTCTCATCAGCAGCCTTTGCCTTCCTACCAGTCCTTATAGGCTTTTCTGCAACTAAGAAATTTGGAGGCAATCCATTTTTAGGAGCTGCCATGGGTATGATTATGGTCCACCCAGAGCTTTTAAATGCCTATGTCCTAGGTACTACAGCCCCTGCTGATGTGCCTGTTTGGAATATTTTAGGCCTTGCAATTCCAGCGGTTGGCTATCAAGGAACAGTTTTACCAGTTCTTGCCGTATCTTGGATACTAGCAAAGATTGAAAACTTCCTCCACGATAAGACCCCAATCTGGCTAGACAACCTAACAACCCCACTTCTAGCGACCCTAATTACTGGTTTTATTACCTTTATCCTAGTTGGTCCAATCATGAGAAACGCTGGTGACATGCTTACAAACGCCATCACCTTTATCTACACCAAGCTTGGTTTTGTGGGCGGGGCAATCTTTGGTCTTCTTTATGCACCTATTACCCTTACAGGTATGCACCACTCCTTTATACCAATTGAGACCCAACTTATTGCAAATCAAGCTGTGTCAGGCGGATCTTTTATCTTCCCAACAGCATCAATGAATAACGTTGCCCAAGGAGCGGCTGTAATAGCTGTCCTTCTTACAACAAAGAATGAAAAAATGAAATCAACCGCTGCTGCATCAGGTGTATCAGCCATGCTTGGAATCACCGAGCCTGCTATGTTTGGTATCACCCTAAGGCTAAGATATCCATTTATAGCTGCAATCATCGGCTCTGCAGCAGGTTCTGCCTATATTGCCCTAAGACATGTCCTTGCCATTGCCCTAGGAGCTGCAGGTATACCTGGTATCATCTCAATTAGACCAGAAAACTGGCTTGACTTTATAATTGGCCTTTTAATTGCAATGGTCGTAGCCTTTGGCCTAACAATTTTCTTTGGCAAATCAAATATGTTTGCTGCAAAAGAAAAACCGGACCCAAAAGCAAAAGATCAGCCAAAAGTTCCAGAAAAGCCAGCTGAAAAACCAGCAGAAAAAGAAGAAATAAAAGCAGCCACACCTAAAAAGGAAATAATCGAAATCTTTAACCCTGTAAAGGGAGAGGTCTTTAATGTCAGCCAATCAGTTGACCAAACCTTCGCATCAAAGATGATGGGTGATGGGGTTTGCATCAACCCAAGCGAGGGAAGAGTTTATGCCCCATTTGACGGTGAAGTTGCATCAATTTTCCCAACAGGCCATGCCGTAACCCTAAGTTCAGAAGATGGAATCAATGTCCTAATCCACGTTGGAGTAGACACAGTTTCCCTAGATGGAGCAGGCTTTACCAAGCATGTAAAAGATGGGGATAAGGTAAAGACAGGCGACCTTCTAATAGAATTTGACCCAGATCTTATAAAATCCAAGGGCCTATCTGACCAAACCATGGTAATAATAATGGATTCAGATGGTATGGATATCAAATTTAAACAGGGCCTAAGAGATAAATCTGCCAAGATAATGGAGATTAAAAATGCTTGATAGGAAAATCTACCAAGAAAATTTTAAAAAATTACAAAAAATGAAGGAAGAAGTGGAAAAAGATCCGCTTCTTCTAGCTTATCACATCTATCCAGAGACAGGTTGGCTAAATGACCCAAACGGTCTCTGCCAGAAAGACGGGACCTATCATTTTTATTACCAAGCCTCACCCCTTGATGAAAATAGGGGAGATATAGGCTGGGGCCATGTATCAAGCAAGGACCTCATAAATTATAAGAGGGAAGATTTTTTCATCTTTCCAGATAGTAGGTATGACAAAAATGGGGCTTATTCAGGCTCAGCCTTCATAGAAGATAATAAGCTTTCATTCTTTTATACAGGCAATGTCAAATATCCGGGCGATTTTGATGGAATCAACGAAGGCAGGGAACACAACACCCTAAGGATAGATTCTGATGCCTATACCTATGATGAAAAAATCCTCATAATGGATAATGACGATTATCCAGCTGACATGACCAAGCACATCAGAGACCCTAAAATTTACAAAAAAGACGGAGCCTACTATATGTTTTTGGGGGCCAGGTCCAAGGCTGATAAGGGCATGGTACTAGTTTTTAAATCAGATAATTTAAGAGATTTTACCTACCATATGAGGATAGAAACTGACTATGATTTTGGCTTTATGTGGGAGTGCCCAGACTTTTTTGACCTAGGCGAAAAGCAAGTCCTAATTTGCTGCCCGCAGGGGCTCGCAAGTGAAAAATATAGGTTCCAAAATATTTACCAGTCAGGATATTTTTTCATAGACCTCGATCTAGAAAATAAGACCTACAAGCTGGGAGATTTTGAAGAGCTTGACTACGGTTTTGACTTCTACGCCCCACAGACCTTTGAGGATGAAGCCTGTAGAAGAATCCTTGTAGGCCGGATGGGAATCCCAGATGCAGACTACACCAACCCATCAGCCAAATACAAATGGCAGCACGCCCTAACTATCCCAAGAGAGCTAAAAATCAAAAACGAAAGACTAATCCAAGAACCAATCAAGGAATTAGAGGCCTTAAGAGGCCAAAAAATAGACCTAGAAAAGGGAAAGATTTACGAAGAATTGACCTTTGAAGCCAGCATTTACAATATAAAGGGTGATTTTAAGATTTTCTTAAGATCTGATGTCACCCTATCCTATAAAGATGGAATCCTAGCCCTAAAAATGGGCGAGTCCGGCTCAGGTAGGGCTGAAAGACTCATAAAAATAGATGAAATCACAGATTTTAGAATATTTTCAGACAGGTCATCCCTAGAAATATTCATAAACGACGGCGCCTACGTCATGACAAATAGGGTCTATGCCAAAGAAGGATATTTCAAATCAGAAGACCTAGATTTAGCCATCTATCCTCTAGGTGCCTTTACATTTTCTTAAAATCAAGCAAAAGCTCCCAGCCGGGAGCTTTAATTTTTAAAGGAGATTTATGGAAACTTATACAAATAAATTTCATTCTAAAAATCTATACATAAAAATAAAAGACATAAATCAAATAAGACCAGAAGACTTTGATAAGCTCATAAAAAAATCTGGCAAGGCTCTACAAATCGGCCTTTATTCTGAAGAGAGGGATTTCATAGACTTTTTAAAAAAGAGCGGCTTTTGCCTAAGGCGAGTAACTTACGAACTAGAAGTAGGAAAAGCTGACCTAAAAAACCCACTCATAGCTGATGACATAAAGCTTAAAAAGACCACAAAGGGCCAAAAAGCCTACGATATTTGTTTGAAACTCCTCTATAATTATTACAAAAAAACCCACCAAAGCATAAATCCCCTAAGCGTGGTCCTAGAAGAATTTGCAAGGACAATCCCAGAAAATGTCCTATATTATGAGGAAAACGGAAAGATACGCTTCGCAGCCTTCCTAGAAAAAGATGAAATAGCCTACTTAGCAGGATCTGACCTTAAAAATCCAAAAGCTTTAATCGCAGCTGCCTTAAGAGAAGCCTTTAAAACAAATGAAAAAATTTACTTCGAAGCCGACAACACAGACCCCTTGGCAAGCATGATGAAAGACTTCTTCAAAGAAAACTCAGAGCCTACTTATGAAACTTATGTAAAGTGTAAATAAAAATCTCCAAGCGAGAATCCTTAAAGATTCAAGGCTTGGAGATAATTTTATTTAAAGATATCTTTAGATATTTCTGCTCTCATGGTCATATTTGGGTTTACCACCTGGCAAGAGATTAGGTCCACTGCCATGGTCATGAGCATATTTGTGTCATAGAAATCTAGGTCAGTTTTTTTCATGATTAGGTCAGCCATATTAGCTAGGGCAAGGTCACTTGCCTCATCAATAGACTTTCTTGAGCCAATGGTGATATATTTATTGTCTACATCTATCATTGGAGTCTTGTAGGCAAAATCCTTAACCACTTCCACCTTAAGCTCAACAGCTCCATTGATTTCAAGGGCACATCCGCCAACTTCTCCATCACCCATAGCAGCGTGGAGGTCGCCTAGGGCAAGGAGAGCTCCTTCTACATTTACTGGTAGGTACAAAATAGCCCCTTCCTTAACCTGGGTACAGTCCATATTTCCACCGTGATCGTGTGGAGCACCTGTTGGTATAGCTTCTCCTGCTGGAGCTGTTCCAATTACACCAACCATCTTATTTAGAGGAAACTCTAGTCCCCTAAAATAAGCCCTATCTCCCTTCACATCGACCATCCTAGCTTTAGGCATGTCAATCTTATCACCAAGTCTACCAAGGCCCTTTTCAACCATGGAAAGACCTTGGTCCACCACTTCGATTTTTTCAATAGTCACCTTTAAGACATCACCTGGCATGGCTCCTTCAACAAAAAGTGGACCTGTGGCAGGATTTACCTTGTCAAAATCAACCCCACTAAGCTCTTGGTCTTCGCTAGTTACCTCGCATGAGAAACAATCAAGAGTCTCAAAACGAACCCTGTCTCCACTTTTAGCCCTAGCAGCTTCCTTATTATCCTTATCCATGGCATAAATTACCATGTTAGTATCTATTTTAATCATGCTTTCTCCTTTGAAAATAATAATGTAAATATTATACCACATTAAAGAATAAAAACAATGAAGGAAATGTATATACAAATGTTTTACAAAAATTCCTTTTGTCATATAATAAGAAAAAAGGAGGAAATCATGGCCAAGACATCAAACCTAGTTGTAAGACTTGAACCAGAAATAAAAGAAAAGGCTGAGGCCATCTTTAAGAAGATGGGAATATCAGCATCCACAGCTGTAGATATGTTCTATAGGCAGGTAATAGTAGATGGGGGAATGCCCTTTGCAGCCAAGGTCAAAAAGCCGGTAGACATAGCTGACCTTAGTAGGGATCAGTTGGGTGAATTTCTTCTTGATGGCGTAAGATCAGCTGAAAAGGGAGAGCTTACAGATTTAGACACAACTTTTAAAGAAATCTTCGAACAGGCTAAATAAGTTAATTAATTATAAAAAATAGAAAGAGAGAAAATTATGTATCCATATGGCTTATACTTTGACAAGACTATGATCTTAGTATTCATAGGTTTTGTCATTTCAATGCTTGCCCAGGCAAACATACAAAGCAAATATAGAAAATACGAGAAAATTAAATCAAAAAGAGGAATAACTGGAGCAAGGGCTGCTCAAATGGTCCTAGATTATAATAATTACAATGACATTACAATCAAAAGGGTGAGGGGATCACTTTCTGATTACTTCAACCCAGTCACAAAGGAAGTAGCCCTATCAGATGGGTCCTTTACCGATTCCTCAATAGCAAGCCTTGCCGTAAGCCTACACGAAATAGGCCACGTTATCCAATATAAGGAAGGCTATTTGCCTTTACAAATAAAATCCTTCATAGTCCCAGCAGTAAACCTAGGATCAAGACTATCCATGCCAGTTTTAATAGGAGGCTTAATCCTATCCATGCCAAAACTAGTAAGCATAGGCCTAGTGTTATTTTCATTAACCCTGATATTTCAACTAGTAACCCTACCGGTAGAATTTAACGCCAGCAAAAGGGCCCTAGCAGTACTAGAAAGAGCAAACATCCTAGAAGCAAGCGAAATAGCAGGAGCAAAAGAAATGCTAGGGGCAGCTGCGCTTACCTATGTGGCAGCTACTATAACAACTGCTTTGCAGTTTTTAAGATTGATATTACTATTTGGTAATAACAGAAGAAGGGATTAAGGGAGTGGCTCCCTTAATAATCCCTTTTTTCTATTATCTAAGATAATGGTATTATAGACTTTATTTCTTCGTTATCTTATCATTAAATAAATTATATTTATATACTATTGAATCTCCGTCTCAAGGGGGAGCCCCAAGGGACCTTCCGCATGGTCTGTAGGACTCCCCAAAAGTTGTAGCTAGAAAAGAGGCTGCAATGAAAAAATATAGTTTAGAATTAAAGAAAAAAGTAATAAAAGAATACGAAGAAGGCGAAATAAGTTTAAATAAATTAGCAAGAAA
>NZ_JAMXSL010000012.1:0-54421 GCF_026131715.1 Anaerococcus sp. NML200537
ACTCATAGGCTCATAACAAGAGGAGCAATCTTAGAAAGCCTTATAGAAAATGCAGAAGAACTAACAGATGAAGAAATAAAAACCTTACTAGAAGAAGCGATCAAAACAAAAGAATTTAAAGAAACATTTAGAGTAATGAAAAAAATATAAAAATATTATCATAGATATTAGGTAATGACAAATTAGGAAAAGGTAATCAAAAAAACATGAAAAGCATTGACATTCAAACGAAAATATGTTAAACTGTAGTTAACCAAAGAAAGGTGATATAATGAATAATAGAATTGAGAAATATCGTAAACCTCTAGGTTTATCGCAACATAGACTTGGAAAAAAAGTAGGTATATCAAGGACGAGTATAAACAAAATAGAAACAGGGAAAACGATTCCGAGTCTTAAAACTGCTAACGATATAGCAAATGCTTTAGGTGTTTGTATGTATCAGATTTTTGATTTGGACGGAGAAGAAACATATAAGTGTCATAGTCATAATTGTTGTTAAAAATTAAATGACTACATCAAGACAAAGATAGGTGGAATTTATGAACTATAATAATCCTCAAAGGTATAAAAATGGAGATAATTAAATTGGAATTTGATTCTTTAAGAAAATAATATTAATATATATTGATTTTAATAACAGTAGAAATGGAGGATATAATTATGTTAAGAAAAATTTGTGGGTTATTCTTGATATTTACAATGATGCTTGGACTAAATACAAGTGTCTTTGCAGCTTCGGAAAGAATACAAGAGAATCAAAAAGATGTTGATAAGTATGTTCAAGAATATAAAGGTGTAAAGTATGATATTAGGATGAATTCAGCACCTAATGAAATTTATGAATCTTTGAGAACATCAGAGGTTTTAGCAGATACTCCTGTTGATATGGAAGCTGAGTTATATTTTAATGCTAATAACATAGAGAATCAAAAAGATGTTGATAAGTATATTCAAGAATATAAAGGTGTAAAGTATGATATTAGAATGAATTCAGCACCTAAAGGTTTTTTAAACAGCATTGATTTAAAAACAGATGAATCTGTTGAATTGAATACAAATGATGAGAAAGATTTAATAAATAATAATGACGTTAATATGATGCGTTCTGGCATGCCTACAGGCGGTGGAGAATATTCGTATAGACCTTCATATTGGAATGATCCTGAGAATATTTATAGAGCAAATTGCTATGGCTATGTCTTAAACAGAATAGCAGATGATAAATCAAATCCACATGCAGGATATATATTTCAACCTGGATACAGGAAAGGCAAACTTTATACTAATCTTACTCAAAGAGCTATAATTAAAGCTGTAAAATCGGACATGGAAAGCTTAGGAAGAACTATTAGAAGTTCTAGCTACAGTGAAAAGCCTAAATCAAATGAATATAAAATTGCATTAGTTATAGCAAATAATGATTATCATTGGTATAGACAGGATAGGGATGGCGGCTGGTCTCACAAGCCTGGATTGACAGGAATAACCTATAAAGATGCTTCAGGTAATTATATATCTGACCCTAAAACTTGTGATAGAAATTATTATTATGCAAATTACAGTACTTGGGGTGGATATTATATAATATCGAGATAGCCATTTTATATTATTTAGTCCTTGTTATATTCTATATAATGAGGACTAAATTTATAAAAATTATTTAAGGGAGTCAATATTGAATAAGGAAATTAGTTGTGTTTTGAAAATTTATCAAAAGGAACTATATAAGATACTTGGTAAGCCATCTGGATCATTATTTGGGTCTTATGGAGATGTTTATTTAATGGAAAATGGGGGGAGAATCACTGTATACTACGATAATGATAGTTTACTTAAAGAGATAGTTATTAAAAATGATTTAATAAAAACAGAAGAAGAAATAAAGATAATAATAAAGAAAGATTAATATGACCTGAACCCCAAAATCCGGAATACGGATGGAGGGGTTTTTAGTATAATATTAAAAAATTCTTTTTGATGTTTGTTATTTTAGTAGTTACTATAATGCTTATTTATAAGCCTATTATGATAAGGCTAACTGTGAAAAGATATCTTACCAATAATAATATCAAGAATTATTATATTGTGAAAATAGAAAAACATCCTGTACAAGATGGATATTTGGTACAGTTAAAGAATGATTTAAATGACTATCGTAATTTAACAATTATATCTGAAAGAATGCCAACAGATGTTATTTATGATTCAAGATTAGATAAGGAGGAGATGAAATGAAAAAAAGATTTACTTTATTAATAGCCATGGTGATGCTGTTAACAGCGATGGCAACAAATGTATTTGCTTCATCAGCAGACAATAACTCAGAAGTCATCCCTAAAGAAGTGCAAGAATGGTTTAATGGGCTAAGTAAAGAGGAACAATTGAGTGTAAACTATGAGCTATTACAATCACTTAGATTGTCGGAAAAAGATATAGAATGGTTAAAATGGTATAATACTCTTTCTAAAGAACAACAATGGGCAGTGAACTATTTTCCAAGTCAACTTTTAAAAGTATTCAATGTTAATTTTGACGACTTAAAAGTAAATGAAGATATGATAAATGAAGATAAGAACATAAAAGCTAACAAACCAGCAAGGAAAGCTGGAAACAACGCTAAAACTGGTATCGCTGGAGTAGCTGGGGTTACTGGAATCCTTACAGCAGCATCAGTTGCTTACGGAGTAAGTAAAAGAGATTAATAATATAAGAATTTAACAGTTATGTTTTATGATAGTTTACTTGTTGTAATCATCAGTTTGATATTACAACTATTAAACCCAATGAGGTATAAGAATGGAGATATAAATACCTGACTTTAGAGATGAATAAATAAAAATCTTATTAGAAGAAGCAACAAAGACAAAAGAATTTAAAGAAACACTTAGAGTAATGAGAAAAAATGTAAAAATATTAGCATAGATATTATGTAATAATAAATTAGGAAAAGGTAATCAAAAAAACATGAAAAGCATTGACATTCAAACGAAAATATGTTAAACTGTAGTTAACCAAAGAAAGGTGATATAATGAATAATAGAATCGAGAAATACCGTAAACCTCTAGGTTTATCGCAACATAGACTTGGAAAAAAAGTAGGGATATCAAGGACAAGCATAAATAAAATAGAAACTGGGAAAACAATTCCTAGCCTTAAAAATGCTAATGACATAGCAAATGCTTTGGGCGTCTGTATATACCAAATATTTGACTTAGATGGTACAGGTAAATACAGGTGTTCAAAATGTTAAACGAAATAACAGACATAACATTAATTAAACTTTATTAGGAGAGTGAATTTTATGATTTATAAAAATCCTCAAAGGTATAAAAATGGAGATTTATGTAGCTATTAGATATTTGTTAATAATTTTATTTATGATATCTAATCAGCTATTTACGGGTATTATATATATATTTATTTCGAAGATGGTTATAAAGGAAGGATTAAAATGAAGAATATTAAAAATGTATTAGCAATTTGTGCGGTATTGACACTTGGTTCAACAATGGTATACGCTGGAACAAGTTATAAGACATATAGTACAACAGTAGGGCGTTTTAACGGAAATGGTTACACTGCGTATCAAACAAAATCTATAAGTGGAGCAAATGGTGGATTGAGTTCTCGTAATGTCGGTGCGGATTATGTTGTAGATGTAAGAATGCAAGAGGATGATGGAACAGCAGGATCTTGGACAAGAAATGTTGATGATAATTCTTACTACGATTTAGACGGGAACGTTAATCACAAACAAGGAGATTATATAAGACTTCACTTCTCAAATGACTGGAATACACCTGTTGCTGTTCAAGTTGATGGTTCATGGAAAAGTAACTGAAGTTAAGATTAATATAGTTTAAAACACAAACAGTATGTTATAGTAGGCTGTTTCTAGCAGCCTACTATATTTTGATAAAATAGAGGAAATGAACATGAGATTATATTTGAACGCAATAAAAAGGCAAGCAATTCCTGCTTTCGCAGTAGGTATAATTTATGCAGTAGTTTTAATGACACTTATAGTAATATATAACTCAAATAGTATGATATATTATCAAATTAGTCCTTATTCATATGCATCAGAACCTATCGATTTCTTTTTTGGATTGATTGTAAGTATACCATTTTCTATTTATACGTTTTTTATGAAAAAGGATAATTTTTTAGAGTATGTTCACGTCCGTATTTCCAGGAAAAAATATGTACTTATTCATATATTTTCAGCGACGACAGCATGCTTTTTAATGGTATTTATAGTGAATATAATAGGTGTGGTTTTCTCGTGTAATATCGCAAACATTGTTGAGTCTAGCACCAAGCCAGACTTGTCTAACTATATTTTTGGTGAATTACAGATGTCTAAACCAATTATTTTTGGAATTGTGTGGTCATTACAAAAGGCTTTAATTGGATCATTAATATGTTTGTTTGCACAAATTGCAGCACTATATATCGAAAATCTATTTCTTGCAATGATTTTGCCTTTTGCATATATTGTTGTAGAAAATTTCATAACAGCTACACTTGGTATATCAAGGTTTAGTATAACTACGACATTTGTTTTGAATAGATTGAAGCCAATATCGATGACGATTACCAACATTTCCATAGGAATTATATGTTTTTTATTTATAATTGCAGCTGTTGAAACTTATTTAAGGAGTAGATTTAATGCTGGAAAAATGTAAGAGGATTTTCATTGAAAACAGGATATTACTAATTATAAATTTTAGCATTCTGTGTTATATATGTGGGAGTACGCTACAAGAATATAGAAGAGTAGATATGGGAGTATGGGGTTATATTCTTTCAGTTTTGACAAATCACTACTATATCTTATACTGTGTATTTCCAATTTTACTTATTATAATTGCAAGATATATTAGAAATATTGATGACGTTGAGATAATAAGATATAAGAGTGCATTCCACCAAATAAAAGAATCTACAAAGTCTTTTACTAAATGGTTGATAGTTTATATGACCATACAATTTGCGACTATTTTTACTATTGGAATAAGAACTTTTGGTTTATCGATCAATTCTCAAAGTATAAAGGCAGAAGTATATGACGAACTAATCGAAATTTTGAATACTTATATTGATTATTTTAGTAATTCATTATTTGCTGTCCTTTTAAATATGGGGTATTTTTTGTTT
This sequence comes from Anaerococcus sp. NML200537, assembly GCF_026131715.1. Classification (NCBI taxonomy): domain Bacteria; kingdom Bacillati; phylum Bacillota; class Tissierellia; order Tissierellales; family Peptoniphilaceae; genus Anaerococcus; species Anaerococcus sp. NML200537. The sequence continues at coordinate 5,168 of NZ_JAMXSL010000012.1, forward strand.
GGATTTACATTGCTGATAGCACTGCTCTCATACATTAATTATAGGTACAACTATAGGAACGTTATACTTTCATCAGTACTTATTTATATATTGACATTTATAGGATTTAAGACAGAATTAAAAACAATTGCTCCAATAGTCTGCTTTGACAACTTTATTTTGTTACACCATGGATTGTTTGTTAACGGAACTATTAAATTTCTACTGACTGTTTTATTTGGTGTTCTGCTAATCCTATTTTGTTTTGGAAAGATGTTCAAAACCAATAATTATAGCTTCAAAGAGTTTATTATTTCAAAAAGAGAAAAATTAATATCTTTCATAATATTATTAATAGTATTTTTATTGGAGTTGCTCAGGACAATAGGAGGGGCGAATTTCAATTTCAAAGATGTAATCGTAACGACCCTATTCGGGGTCAATAAAAATTACTCATCATTTATTCCTTGGTTGCGACTAGTGATTATTTATTTAACGCCATTGTTTTTTATTGGAATATCTGAAAGTAGAATGAAAAAATATGGACAGGCACCAATATTGATTCGAACAAAAAGTAAGTTGAGTTTTGAACGAAAACTTACAGGAGCATATATGAATTATATCTTTCTATATACACTTTTTGTTTATACTTTAGGTAGTGTGTTCTATTTTATGGGTGGAGTAGGTACTATTAGCAATGAATATTTTATAAGTGAATTCAATATAAACTTTACATACGGAATTTTAAGTATGTATTTTGTGATTTTCTTTGTAAATTTAACTTTTGATTTTGTAATTTTTAAAATTTTATGTAAATTTACCAATGCAATAGCATCAATTTTATCAATCATATTTTTTAAGTTTATTTTCTTCATACTGCCAACATTTAATTTACTTGATTTAAATTTTGGAATGTCCAATTTATTTGATGGAATAAACAATAAATATGAGCTTGTAATAAAACTTTTGATAATATCAGTTTTGAACGCTATGTATTTTATTTTTATAAGTATGAGGAGGATAAAATATGGCAATAATAGAGATTAAAAATATAAGCAAAAAATTTAAACAAAATGTTCTTTATGAAAATGCAAGTTTAAAAATTGAAGCAGGAAAAACAATTGGAGTGGTAGGTGGAAATGGGACAGGTAAAAGTGTTCTATTTAAATTGATTACTGGTTTAGAGTTTGTTGATGATGGAGAAATCTATGTTAGAGATAAGAAAGTAGGAAAAGACTTGGATTTTCCCCGAAATGTGGGCCTATTTGTAAATCAACCTGGATACATTGACTTTTATGATGGATTTACAAATCTTAAGTTATTAGCAGATATTCAAGGAAAGATTGATGACAGTACAATTAAAGAATATATGAAACGTGTTGGACTAGATCCTGATAATAGGTCACGAGTAAAAACTTATTCTTCAGGAATGAAACAAAAACTAGGAATTGCTCAAGCAATTATGGAAAATCAGGATATTATTTTGTTAGATGAGCCATTCAATGCCCTAGATTTTCAAACAAATGTTGATGTAATAAAAATATTATCGGCTTTAAAAAATGAAGGTAAGACTATATTGTTAACTTCACATCAACACGAATATTTGGAAAAAATATGTGATGAAATATATATTATTTTGGATAAAAAATTTGTGTTATTTACCGATGAACTCAAAAAGTCTTATTTTTCAGTTTTCGAGAAGTGAGAAATTTTGTGGATTGAGGGTGGTAATATACATGCTAAAATAAGTAATTTGAGTAATGACAATTTAAAGATTAGGTGCAAAGCAATTGAGTGAGAACTTGATTGCTTTTGTTATATAAAAATCTAGAATGAGGAAATGACAATTTAAAAATTAGAAAAATTGATGGAACAATTTGAGAAAAAACAAAACAAAGGAAAAAAGGCAGAAACAGAGTAAAGCAACTTAATCAAAAGAAATAAGATTTAAAGAAACACTAAAAGTAATGAGAGAAAATTAGGAAAAATATAATAACCAAATCTCCCTTAGATTTCTAAGGGCGCAATTATACACCCTAAAGGGTGCTTGCGTCCTGCGGAGCCAAACCCTTGCAGGGAGCAACAACCATTCGCTTTTTAAAAGTCAAGGGTAAATAAACTCGCTAACGCTCGCCCTTGACTTTTAAAATTTGAAATGAACAAAACAATTAAGCCGACATACTGAAACAACAAAAATTAATTCAGTAGTCGGCTTTTTTAATTCTATCATTTCAAAACGCTCATTCACAAAGTGGATATAAAAATCTATTAAGCCTCCACCTAAAACAACAAAGAAAGAAAGACTAACTATTAAAAGTCAAGAGGTAAAATGCTAAAAATATAAGAATTGATATTGATAAAAACTGAATAAAAATAAGCATGAAAAAATACCCTAGAGTTTAAGAATTTAAAAATAGGGTTAGTAAAGTTTTCGCCTTTTAAATAGTAATTTTCTCAAAAGAATCTGTAAATGATAAAGGCTATGCCCGAGCAAAGCTCGTCATTTACAGAACCTTTTTCAAAAATTTGTAAACAGTTAAGCAAAAATTAACTCTGCACTTGATAAGGTTCATTCTTAGTAAGGACAGCAAAAATAGTATGACAAAGCTTTCTAGCAACAGCATTGGTAGCAACTAGATGATGTTTTCCTTCACTAATCTTTTTTTGATAAAAATTTGAGAAAACAGGATCACAAAATTCAGCTCTAAGAGCAGATTGAAACAAAGCACGTCTAAGGTATGGAGAACCTCTTTTACTCATATGATTGTAAGTAGATTCATATTCTCCAGACTGAGAAATGCTAGCATCCAAACCAGCATAAGCGACAAGTTTAGAAGGATTAGAAAATCTTTTAATATCACCAATCTCACCTAATATAGTAGCTGCATTAACAGAACCGATACCTGGAATAGTAGTAATTGGAGAATTAAGTTTTTCAAGCAATAGTTCAATTTCATTTTCAACATCAGAAACCTGATTTTGAATAAAAGAAATTTGCTCAATAAGCATTTTGATTTGAAGACTAAAAGAATCCAGGCAGAAATTAATACCAAAAGAAGAAGAAGCCTTTTTAGAAAGCTCATCAATCTTCTTAGAAGCATAGTTTTTCTTAGAAACAGATTCAAGAAAAGTATTCAAATCATCAGAATTAATATCCTCAAAATCAGAAGGAGTAGAGAAATTTGAAAGAATTTCCTTAGAAGTCTTCCCAAAAATATTACTAAAAGAAGAGGCGTATTCAGGAAAAACTTGATCTAAAAGTGCAATAGTTTTTCTTTTAAGATCGCCAATTGAAGAAATGAGGTAAGACCTAAATCTGGAAAGATTTCTCAAAGACAAATAATCTTCATTAGAAAGCGAAGTCTCAACGAAATCTCCATATCTAAGAAGATCAGCTATTAAAAGAGAATCAATAATATCAGTTTTTCTCTTTCTAATCTCAATACCTTGTCGCCAACCGTCAGTTTGAATTGGATTGATAACACGAACTGTAAAGTTTTTTTCGACAAGATATGAGTATAGAGATAACCAATAATGACCTGTAGCTTCCATAGCAACTTCAAGTTCATTTTTGAAAGCTTCTAGTTTAAGGATTAAACTCTCAGCACCATCAATGGAATTTGAAAAAGAAAAAGCCTTAAAAATAACTTTTTTCTTGTCATCAACTAATGAAGCAACATGAGTGTTTTTACCAATATCAATACCTAAATAAAACATTTGAACCTCATAAAAAAGTATTTTAGATAGACACCTCAAAATCTAATAATGTTACTGCCTTATGGTATATACGAAGTACCCTGAAAGGGTCAACATCTAACTTATTCGTAAACAGTTAAAAGATTAGAGGACTCACTCTTTCAATTACGAGATTAAATCTCAAGGAAGTGACGAGTACACTCTATCTAATAACAATATTATACAGTAAAACTGAATAATACTTAGTTGAAAAAGGATTATAGGTTACCTTTAACAACCTAAATACATTATATAAGGAGCAAATGGTGACAGAGAAGAAGATAACACCAAGCAAGGCTAAAAAGGAAGTCAATCCAGAGCCTAAAAAGAGCGAAAGGCTAGTATCTTTTAGAGAATATTTCTTAGGAAAGAATGTAAGAGATGAAATTAAAGCAGCTATTAAGGTAAGGCTTAAGGGCAAGCTTTATATGACAAATGAAGAATGGGACAAAGTCCTAAAAGAAGCAACAGAATAAGAAAGGAAATTAGTATATGGCATTTAAAAAAGGCTATCAATTTCACAATATAAGGCACAGAAAGCCAGGAGTATATTCAAACGTTGTTAGTGATATGAGGATATATAAGGCTAATGGAGCTAAAAACATTGCTTTAATTGGTACTTCTAAAGGTGGAGTACCGGGGGAAGTCAAAATTATTGAAGACCCAGAAGATGCACAAAAAGTCCTTAAGGGTGGAAATCTATTAGATGCAGCCCTAAAAGCCTATGATCCAGTAGTAGAAACAAAAGACGGGGTAAGACTAGGCGGGGCAGACCAAATATTTTGTATAAGGTCTAATAGTGCGAGTAAATCAACAGGAAATGTATATCAAACAAAGACAGTAGATGCTAAGATAGGCGAGGTAATAGTAACAAAACACGCTAACACAACAGGAAAAGTAACAGCAAGTGGTACTTATACAGGAGATGTAAATAAGACCTATAAAATCGAAATTACTTCACCAGGTATTAAAGACCTAGCAGAAGCAAGTTATATATACTACCTAGCTTCTGATGGAGAACAAATAGGCGAAGAATTGCCACTTAAAAACACTTCTAATGCGACTGATAAGGAGCTAGGAGATGGAGTTAAGGTAACTTTTGCAGAAGGTAAATACAATCAAGGTGATACATTCTTAATTCCTTGTACAGCCAAGGTAACAGAATCAGAATTTGTTTATACAATTACTTCTAAAGATTATGGAGAAGAAAACAACTTAATAAGCCACAAGCTAACTGATGGAGCTTCACCAAAGACTAAATGCTTAACTATCTATGATGCAAAGAAAGATAGTTATGAACAATTTGATAATCTAGGTGGAGCTTTTTCTATTAAGTATAACGGCGAACAAGCCTATGCTAGTTTATCAATTGTATCTAATGGTAAGGGAGATGCTATCAAGCTTCAAACTTATATAGGTGATAATGCGGAATCGGCAAAGGTTGATATCGACTTAGACCTAGACCCTACACAATTTAGCAATGTTAGAAGTCTATCACTTTTCTTGATGGGCTATAAGGGCTATGAAGTAGAGCCAGTAAAAACAGTTAATAGTGAGCTATCAGTACACGACCTAGATTTTTATGACAAGGTGGAAATCAAGGAAAAAACACCTATTACAGCAGTTTTAAGAGATATCAAGAAAACTACTAAAACTCAATCAAACCTAGTAGAAGTAACCATCATAAATAGAGAAGTTTCAAACTATGCTGACTACTCATTCCAACCACTAAGCGGTGGAGCAGAGGGCAGGGAAGCAAGGTCATTTATAAAGTTCTTAGATGAGCTAAGTAAATACGATATAGACTATATTGTCCCACTTACAGATGATATAGGAATCATTGCCGAGTGTAGAGAACACGTTATTAAGATGAGTGAAAGATATGGCAAGGAAAGAAGACTTGTTTGTGGTGGTGCTAACAATATGTCGGTTGAAGAACAAATCAACCAAAAAGCACAACTAGAACACGAAAGAGTTCAATTCACAGGCCAAGGCTTTTATGATTATAACAACAAATTATATCCAGCCTATATCCACGCAGCTATGTATGCAGGCAGATTTGCATTCCTAGGGGTAGAGAGTGCAACAGCAGATGTCTTTAAGTATTTAAAGCCAGAAAATACCTATAGCGAAGAGGATAAGAGCAAGCTTATTGATAATGGAATCCTATTTGATGATATGGTCGCAGGTAGAGATAATCAGTTTACTTTTTATCCAAAACTTGTTTGGGACTATACAACTTTTGCACAATATAACGACCCACTCAAAATAGAAAGGTCTACAGGTGCAATTGCAGACCAACTATCTAAGGATATAAGAAAAGCACTAGATAAGATGCTTACAGGTAAGCTAACACCTTTTTCTACCCTAGAATCAGCTAGAAATAGAGCAATATCAGTACTTCAACAATACAAGAAAGACGGAATCATAGTAGCCTACAGAGATGTAAGAATAGATAAGAAAAATGACAGAGTTTATCTAACATTTGATGTAGCCCCTACAGAGGTTACAAACTTTGTATTTATAGACGTTAAGTTTTATGCCGAAGAATTAAGCATAAACGAGATGGAAAGATAAGGAAGGTAGGTAATAATGGCAAGTGCAGAAAAGCAAACAGTCTTAACTGGTGCGGTCATACTTATAAAGATTAATGGCCAAGTAGTAGGTAGAGCACAATCACTAGACCCTAGAATATCTTATGGTACAGAAGGCGTATATGAAATCGGATCAATTATGCCACAAGAACACGTACAAAATAGATATGAAGGGTCTTTTACTTTAGAAAGATATATGCTAAGAAAGGAAAACTTAGCTAGCATGGGACTTATAGGCCTAGGCGAAGATATCCTAGCTAAAGATATTATTGACATTGAAATTATCAATAAATGGGACAACAAGACCATAAGAGTATATAGAGGTTGTACATTCACAGATTGCACTTCTACAATTAGAGCTAATGCTATAGCCGGAGAAAATGCAACAGTACAATTTTTATCATGTGATGAGGGAGAATAGACTGAATGAATGAATTTGTAAATTTAAATTCTAGAACAAAGGATATAGAAATTAAAACAAAAATTCAAGGCAAAGAAGTAAAGGGGACTTTCACAGTAAAGTTCCCATCTATCCTTGATACTATAGATATAGAGGTAAACCTTGCAAAGGTACTTAAAGATGCCGACCTTAAAACAATATCAAATATGGGCTATACATTAGCAGCAAGCGTGTGCTATCTTAACAAGCTTTTAGTTAAGAGTCCAGATTGGTTTGATATGGATAAGGTAGATAATCCGGACTTAATCTATGAGCTATACGCAAAGGCTAGGGAATTTGAAAACTCCTTTCGCAAGCAAAATGGAGAAGATGAACCTAGAGGAGATAGCCCTAAGTCCGATAGTGAGGAAGTTACGGAAAGCGAGCAAGATTCTTAATTGTAGTATCTTTGATGAAAGATTAAAAGAGTTTAACGCTTTTGATTTAAACTTACTTGATTGGTTAATCTATTTTGATGATCCAGAAAATGTAGAAAAACACAAGAACACATTTGTAGACCCAGAATTTGAGAAATATTGGAATGAAGATGTACCGATTGTAGAAGAAAACAAAGTCGATGTAAATAATGAAAATGAATGGGAGGAGGTGGATTTAGATGAGTGATATTAGAATTAGTGTAGGAGCAAACGCAGACGCGGCCAAACGAAGCATTAAGGAAATAGGTAAAGATGTTAAGGAATTACAAAAAGATGCCTTAAATGTCAAAATAGGCACTGAAACAGGCACTTCAAGTAGGACGGGAGCTAGTCCATCTAGTGGTAGCGACTCTACAGATAGGCTAATAGAAACTATAGAAAGACTCACTAATAGCCTAGATAAGGCTAATAGTGTAGGTGCTAGCAAAAATCCATCGCCTTTAAACAATGGTAGTAGTGGTAGCACAGGCGGAGGAAGTATCCCTATCCTTGATAACCTAGGAAAGATAGGCACAATCATAGGTGCAACAAAGGGAGCTTTATCGTACTTTAGCAACAACGCCAAACAAGCAGCAGCATTTGAAAAGCGTTCACTTGATGTATATAACCGACTAGGGGCATACGGAAATGACTTTAACAAGCCTAGAAGTGGAGCAACTAACCTAGGTAAGAAATACGGCTTTGATACAGGCGAGGTCATAGGCTTACAAGATAGCATAGCTAGGGGCGGATTTAGAAGTACAGCAGATTTGGCAAGCACGTCTGAAGACTTTATGAAAACAAAGCTAGCATTTGGTATTGATGCTAACTCCCTAGCTTATGACTATGCAGGCTTAAGAAAAAGAAACCTACAAGGCTTAAGTGCAGAGGACTACACAAATACTATAGGTACTAACATTGCAGCAGGCGGCATGAAAGGCCGAGAAGATGAAGTTGCAAGAAGCCTAGCGGATATTACCGACACTATAACTAGGGGCAAGCTTGAAGTAAGTTCAGATGATTTTAAGGTTGCAGCAGGCTTACAAGCACAGTTAGCAAGACAGAACCCGGCACTAAAAGGCGAAAAGGGTGCAGAGCTAATAAGTAAGATGCAAAATGGCTTTAATGAACATGATATGACAACCTTAAGGCTATTTGGTTATGGTGGTGAATTAGGCTATGGTAAAAAAGGCCTAATGGCAGCAACAAAGAGAGCTGAAAAAGGCTTATCAGACCCAGAAGGTGCTAAAGCATTTTATAATAATTTGCAAAGGGAAACAGGCGGGGACAAGGATATGGCCGTCATGTATACCAAGCAAATTATGGGCTTGTCTAACACAGAAGAAGCCGAGGAAGTCCTTAAGTTATTAAGTCAAGATAGCTTAGAATCATATAAAAAGGCTAACGAAGAATACGGAAAAGGCGGAGATAAAGAAAAGAACCTTGACTTTGCAACAAGTTCTAAAGCCTTAAGCAACTTTAACTATGAATTAGAAAGAGCATCGGCCAATCTAGCATCAGGAAATGTATATAATGCGGGCACTTCACCTCTTAAAAAAGCCTATAACGCCCTACCACAACCATTACAAAGTGGACTAAATATAGCAGGTACAGTAGCAGCAGGTGCAACAGTAGGCAAGGTTGTAGGTTCAGTACCTAAATTACTAGCTAAAGGCCTTAAAGGTGCAGAAGGTGGAGCAGAAGCGGCTAGCGGTATAAGTAAATTTCTACCAGGACTTTTTAAAGGCGGAAAAGGTGTAGCAGAAGGAGCCGAGGGAGTTGCTAAGGGTGCTAGCGCACTATCAAAAGCTAGTAAGTTTGCAAAAGTCGCAGGCGGTGTAGGTATAGCAGTAGATGCTATAAGTCACGGCTATGAAGCTTATGGACACTTTAAAAAAGGCGAAACCAAAGAAGGTATAGGAGCTATAGGCGGTGGAGTAGGTTCAATAGGTGGTGCACTAGGTGGCGCTAAACTAGGCGCAGTCATAGGCACACTAGCAGGACCGGCAGGAACAGTAATAGGCGGTGGAATAGGAGCTATTGTAGGTGGCCTAGGTGGTGAATGGCTAGGCAGAAAAGCCGGCAAATCATTAGCGCCAACTAAAGCCTATGCAGATGAAATTCACAAAGAAAGAAAAGATAAAGACCTAGTAGGTAGGCAAGAATTAGTCGTAAAGCGTGAAGAGAATATCCTTGATAGGATAGAAGCCGGGGATATGTTTAATATCAATATAGACAACAAAGGCCTAGAGGGTAAAAAGGCAAATACCGGTCAAGGAATCCAAGCTAAGTCAGACTATGCACTTGCAAGAGAAAATGCACTAAATGCTTTAAATGGTGGACCTATGGCAGGTGGTGTAGGTGGGGTAGATGGCCCTAGTGGACCACTAACAGGCGATGGAAATTCACAAAAAATATGGAATTATTTTAAAGGCAAGGGCTTTTCAAATGCAGGTATAGCAGGAATCATGGCCAACTTATATCATGAATCAGGATATGATCCAGCTATAAAGCAAAATGGCGGTGGTCCTGGTAGAGGTTTAGCCCAATGGGAAGGTCCAAGGTTTACGGCTTTACAAGAATTTGCTAGAGGAAGAAGCAAGTCTTGGACAGACCTACAGACCCAGCTTGACTTTATAATGCATGAGATGAAGACCAATCATAGTGCAAGCTTTATAAATAGCTTTAAAACCTCTAATGACGCTTATCAATCGGCAGCTAATTTTGAAAATCAATTTGAAAAACCTAAACACAACCACAATGCAGAACGTGGCGCAACGGCAAGAAAGATACTTGAAGAAAATAAAACAATTGTAGCAAACAATAGTAGTTTAAGTCAATCAGCGAAGAAAAATGTAAGTGCTTATGCAGTAGGTACTGATAGGGTAACAGAAGACCAATTAGCCTACTTGCACAAAGACGAAGCAGTCCTAAGCAAGCATGATGCTAAGTCCTATAGGGAAAGAAGCGAAACTAGCACTAGTACAGGAACTATAAATATTAACCTTAATGTGCAAGGTGGATCAGGAGTCCCAGACCTAACAGAAAAGTTTAAAGAGATGATAATTATGGCAGCAAAACAATTAAGTAGCAACAATCAACAATTTAAACTCAATCAAGTGTACCAAAGGAGGCCTAACTGATGTATACATATGTTAGCAATCCTTTTTGCAAGGTGACATTTGCAACAGAAAAAGGCAATTTAGAAATTTTTCAACTAGCAAAGCTAAACACAAGTAAAAATCTTGATTTTGATATCCTATCGGTAGAAACTACTAGAGATGTAGGAGCAGATGATTGTGCAACCTTTACTATAAGCCTAGCCTATAAGGACAAATGGTATAAGGCTATAAATTCATGCGACTTTATAACAATAGAGCTAGGCAGGGGAAAAAGAAGAGGAATTGTCTTATATGGTATGGTAGACAATACCTTTAAATCCATGGCCTATGTAGACTTAACACCTAAAAGAGTAATAAACGTAACAGGTAGGGGCTTTAATAAAGCCCTTATGCAATTTGATATAGGAGCAGTCCAAGAAGTAAATGCAACTTATAGCATAGTAGGATTTTATCAAGGCCAAGATTTTGTAGCAGGTCCTAATTCGCCTTCACAGCTTATCAAGACAGCAATAGATAATTATATCAATAGGGGTATCAACCTAGAATTTGCTAACGGAAAAAGCTTTAAAGATTATTTTAATGCTATATATCTTGATAGTCCTAGACAAAGAGAAGAGTCTATAGGAAACCCTTATAATTCTTATGAGTTTCAAGGTTCTTTATGGTCCTATCTTAAAGAGCTAAGGAATGCACCATTTAACGAGCTTTTTTGGGAAATTGTAGATAATAAGCCGACTTTAATATCAAGGCCTACACCTTTTAACCCTAGAGATTGGAATAATTTAAGAATCTTTAAGATAGAGGAAAGGGACATAATGAATGAGGAACTAGGCAAATCAGACCTAGAAACCTATACCCTATATTCTGTAAAGGGTGAAAGTCTTATAAATGAATATGACATGATGTTTGGTCAACCTATATGGTATAAGCCCTACTATAAGAGATATGGACTAAGAAGATTGCAAGTAACAAGCAAGTATAAGACCATGGGAAATAGCGGACCAACGGGAGAAAGTAACGGAGCAAATGTAGCCGGCCATGTATCAGATAAGGCTGAAATCGAAGCAGAAGCTAAGAAAAAAGAAAATCAAGCATTTGATGAAGAGCATATAAAAAGCCAGGAGAAAAGAGGAAAGAATTTAACGTATGCTCAAATAAGAGAACTCACAGGCTATATGGGCGTTGATAAAGAAGAAATAAACACAGTCCAAAGACAAAAAGCAGTTGAAATACTCAAAATGCAGGAGCAAGAGAAAATAGATGCAGCTAATGCGAGTGATGGCCTAGGAGTATCACAAAAAACTATTGACTTATTCAATTGGAATATTAAAAATGGCCAAATGGAAAATGGAAGTCTAACCTTAAAGGGAGATTATGCATATCAAGTAGGTTGCAGACTTTTAATAAAATCTACCGATATGGAATACTACATTGAACACGTAAGTCACAGTTTCACCTATTCGGAGGGGTGGAGTACTAACTTACAAGTAACAAGAGGGCTTAAAAATGGAACTAGATTTTCTAAGCCGTGGAATCAATGGAAATTAATAACCCCAGAAGATATGCTTGAAATAACAGGTTTTGACCCTGGTTCAGTCCCTATAGAAAACTATCAAGGCTATCTAGCAGGTGGAGCAGGTTCTTATGCGCCTATTGCTTATTCTGATCCAACAGGTTTTAGAAAAAGGGTTGGTATGATTGCTAGAAGTCACGCAGGCGAAACATATAATATGTACAATTTAAGAATGAATGAAGGCTATAGTGACTGTTCAAGCTTTGTATATAAGGTGACTATGGAAGCCCTAGGCAGGAATTGGCGAGGTACATGGGCGCCTTCAACTCGTACTATGATTGATGATGGAAAAAGACTTAAGTTATGGTATCAGATACCACTAAGCCAAGTCCAACCATGGGATATACTTTTAAGGAATGGACATACAGAATTTTTAGGCGATGATGGCAGGACTTATGGATCACATAGGGACGGAGTACCGTCAGGACCAGGTGGACAATATAACCCTAACAGGTGGACATGGGGACTTAGGATAGTAGGTCTATAGGAGGTCTAATGAGATTACAATCAAATTTAGGAGATGTCAATTATGGCGGTAGAAATGATATAGATAATGCAGGAAAGATTGTAACAGGGATTGTCACTAGAGTATATGATAAAAACGGAACAGCGGACATACAGTTACAATCGGGAGCTTTTATAGGCGATAATAAGTCCACAGATGGAGTGGTAAACGCCCCAGTCCAACTAGAAAGGTATTCAGGATATGATGAAGAAACAGGCCTATCCTATGGAGAATATACACCACTAGAAAAGGGGCAAAGGGTAGTAGTAGCCTTTATAGGTTCGGAAAAGTATAAGCCTATAATTATAGGTTCTTTACCTATATGGGATAAAAACACTTCAAATATCAATCCAAGAGTAGATGCAAGTGGAGAATCTTACCAGGTAAGGGGTGAGATGATAAAAGTTAATAAAAATCAATCTTACACTTATAGCAATGGCACAGGAGAGTTTGAAGATGTAGAAGTCAATGGAGCTTTTACAGTCGGCAAAATCCACAAGATGAGTGACCATAGAGAAGATGGATTTAACTTTGAGGACTTGACCCTAAAGGATAAGAAAACTAATAAAACTATCAGTCACAACAGAAAAACAAGCCTTATAGTACCATTTAATTATTTGAGAGTTACTAAAGATAAGCTAGAGGATAGTGAAGATTGCACCTACAACAGGTGGTATCACGATGCAGGCTTAGGAATTACAAGATATAGCAAGGATAAGAAAGACTTTTTATTTGAAATCGGTATAGATGAAAATGACAAGTTTGAAGTAAGAGTGCAACCAAAGACTTTTAAAAGACTAAGAAGAGATGATGAAGCAAAGGTATATGATAGGCGAACTTTAAGAAAGTCAGAAGATACTATCATGAGAAAGCACTATAAAAAATATCCAAACCCTAAAATTGAAGTACCAGAGATTAAAGATTTTACTAGCTTTAGCATAGATAAAAAAGGCAATGTAAGCCTTATAAGGCAAACTGAAAAAGGGATAAGCAAGCTAAGCTTTAATGATGATGGAATAGTTATTGATACAAGCGAGAATGTAAGCCTTAATACTGAACAAAGGGTAAGTATCAATGCTAATAGTGATGTAAGCATAAAAACTAGCGGTAGTGCTAGGATAGATGCAAAGGGCAGCTTAAACCTTAATTCTGATACTAGCATTAATTTTAATGCGCCAACAGTTAATACAAGCACAAATCAGTATTATAGCAGGGCTTATTTAAAAGATATAGAGAAAGTAGATACAGAAGATTTAAGGTTTATTGATCCAGGAGAAACAGGAACAGAAGGTAAGGGCGATTATGAATGGTAATGCTTATAACGGCAGAAATAAAATAAAAAGAATGGAAATGGTATTTAAAAATCACTCTTACTTGTTTAATATCAATCCGGAAGTGTATGATTTTAAGATACCAAATAGAGTAAATGTCCACTACACAAAGGGCGGAGCTATAGTAGACCTATTCGGTTCAGGCCTTAAAGAGCTTAGTATAGTAGGAACAACAGGTTATAGTGATGGTAGGGGTAATAAAGATTTTGGATATAAGAAGTTTTTAGAACTTAAAAAAGCTATGCTTGATGTTATGGACGATATAAAAGACGGGAAAGAAGTAAAGGATTTTTTAAACTTTTATAATCACACAGATGGTGAGGCCTATGTTACAGTACCTATAAGGCTTAATATATCAAGAAATGTCAATCAACCCTTAATCTATAAGTACGACATACAATTATATGTACTAAGACGTGTAGGAGACCCGGTAGGTGGTGCAGAATTACAAGTTATAGGCAATCCACTAAAAAGCCCTAGCACAGTAGCAGATACAGTAACAGACAGGAACGTTGTAGAAAAGGGAGAAAGTCAAGCAAATAACTTTTCTGAAACAAATGTACAAGCAGCAGTACAATCAAGAAAACAAGCCCCTAAAAAGGCTAAGAAAGTAGTAATAAATGTAAGAAAGAAAAGACGTAAAAATGTACCTAAAGCGCCTACAATTAGCACAGGTAGAAATATGAACTCTAGGTCGTGACAGGAGGTTATATGAATCAATTAATCGAAAACTTATCACCGCTTATAGGGTGCAAGGTTGATTCCCCTAAGTGGTGTCCAACAACAGCTTATCAAGTATGTAAAGAGTTAAGGCTTGCTTCGCTTATATGTCTAGACCTAGAAGATGATAATTTCATGGTAAATGGGATTGAATATAAGTTTAAGAACAAACTGACTATAGAAACTTACAATATCTATAAAAAGGTTATGAGTTTTGATGATAGCATACTAGATACAAGCTATTTGATACAGGTACAAGATAAAATTAATAATAGTGCAAATTTAAGTATAAATGATGCACTATTTTTTTGTGCAACAAATATGGTGAAAAATGATAGTGCTATATTTGATTGTTTAAACGACCTTAAAGAGCTTAAGAAACAAGAGATATATAAATATATACTCTTTGTGCTTTTAGACTCATATAGCTTAAGATATAGCTTATATAATCACTATATAATAGGTGATGAACTTGATTATGGAGAATTAAGGCAAGAAAGGCTAGATAAGCTTATAAACAATGTAAACTATATCAAAAAGAAACTTGAAGAATATAACTCTAACCTAAGCACAGATATAAACCATCATCTAACTACTTTACTTTATAATTTATGCTTGATTAAGAAAAATCTTAAGACAGAATATATTGAGGTAGATAGCTTATGAGAGGACTTATTACACATAGAATAGAATTAGGGGATAGCCTACAAAGAATAGCAGTAAAATATGGGATTGATGATTGGACGGAGATAGCAGAAATCAATAAGCTTGATCCACCATACATAAATTCGGTATTTGGAGATGATAGTTATAGCGACAATAGGCAGGTTGCCAAGATAGGTGATTTGATACTTATTCCTAGTAGTCAAGCCTACCAGGTTGCTAATATCCATGACAATGAAGAAATAGAAGCGGAAGCTTATGGAAAAGACTTAGATATATACCATGAAAGCATATTAGACCATGAAGAAAAAGGATACTTACAAGCCTTTAATAGTGATATAGACATAGTAAGAGGTTTAGATAATCTAGGCCAACAATTACAATCCAGACTATCAGTAACTAAAGGGAGCTTATTTATGCATCCAGAGTTTGGGTCTGAATTATACAAGTACTATGGTAAAAATTATACACAAGAAACTATAAATAAAATTATATTTGAGATTGAATCATGTATAAGGTCGGATTTTAGGGTTAAAGACCTTAAAGATTTAAAAGCAGACCTAGTAGATGGAGAACTTGTAGTATATGCACAAATCATACCTATAGAACCAGGTAAGCCTATAGAGTTTAAATATATAGTATAAGGGGGTGATTAAATGGCATTTAGGATAAAGGGAGCAAATGCAATCCTAGAAAGCTTAGTAAATTGGGTAGCATCTAGGACTGATAAGCTAACAGATTTTAATGTTGGATCAGCAACAAGAACCTTGCTTGAATCAGTAGCCCTACAAGGCGAAGAATTTTATTATGACTTAAAAAAAGGCATTGAACACGCTATAGCAAATTCGTGTTACAATGCTTTTTCTTTTGAGAGAAAAGAAGCTGAAAGGGCAGAGGGTTATGTAACCATAATTTATGAATCTGTACTTATAGAAGATGTGATAATTCCTAAAGGTACAAGATTTAGTTCAGGCAATAAAAGACTTAAGAAAGAATACTATACTAGCCTTGATAATATAAAAGTCAAGGCGGGAAGTAGGACAGCAACAATAAAGGTTGTGGCAGAAGAAGCAGGGGCAAGAGGAAACGCCCTAGCAGGTGAAATATGCAAGATTGAAGCAGGTACACCTAATATTGCTAATGTAGTCAATTTAAAAGACCTAGTAAGTGGTAAAGACATAGAAAGTGAAGCGGATAGGTCGCAAAGGTTTAAGGAGTATATCCATACCCTACAAAGAGGGACTTCTGAATCACTAGCTTATGGCATAAAACAAGTGCCAGGAGTTGCAGGAGTTTATATAGATGATAATTATATAGGCTATGTAAGAGCCTTTGTGCATGATAAAAATGGCGACCTAAGCGAAGATTTAAAGGCTAATATCTATAAGGAAATAGATAAGTATAGGGCAGGCGGTATCGAAGTAGAGATAAGGCCTACAGTAAAAAAACTTGTCAATATAGATAATATAAAAGTGATTTATAAAGATGGAATAAACAAGGAACTTTATGACTCAATCATCGAAACAAGCATTAGAGGATATCTAGACAATATGCAGGTATCAGAAAGCCTTAAGTTTTCTAACCTACTAACTTATATATATGAATCTTTTAGGGAAGCTATATCCTTTATAGATATTGAAAATCTAAAAGATGTAAATATCAAAAGCAATGAGATAGTAAGGGCAGGAGAGATAGCAGTAAATAAAAGCATAGAAAAGGATAAAAAATGAAGTTATTAAATTCAATTTTTTATAAGTCCTTAATAGCCCTATACAAGCTTAATGTAGGCAAAGATGGTAGGGCAAAAAGTGTAATTATAGATGCTATATATCAAGGCTTAGTCATACAAAAAGACGGGCTAAACCTAGCTATCTTAGAAATGGCTATAGATACGGCCACAGATGATTGGCTAGACTATTGGGGCAATACCTTTAGTGTAGCTAGGGACTATCAAGAAAATGATGATACCTACAGGGCAAGAATAATCGAAGAAATAGAAAGCCCAAAAAACACTCTAGAAAGTATCAAAAGAGCAGCTGCAAGAAAGGTGAATAAGGATAATAATGAAAACCTCTTGCCAGAATCCATAAGGATATTTGAACCGTGGACTGAACTTATCAAATTAGATGATAGGGGATATCTAGACGGAAGTGGTAGGCTAGTATCTTATGATTATTGGATCTATTCAGTAATAGACATAAGCTTGCCAGAATCACACTATATAACACCAGAGCTTATAAAGTATCTAAATAAGGTAAAGGCAGCAGGTATCAAGCTAGTATTTTCTATAGCCCCTAGATGGGACATTATAGTTGATGCTGATAGGGCGGAAAGAAACACACACGTCTATAACAAGATACATAAAGACCACTATATAGTAGTCGATAATGTAAATTATAATGGATTTTCAACAATACCAGCAGGCAGGCTTGATAAAATCGAAGGAGATTTAGATAACTCTATCCTAGATGGAACAGCAATCCTAGAAGGTAAGCAGTTAGTATATTGGGACGGCATAGCAAGGGTAAGAGAGCTTTACGCAACAGGAGTAGTAAGAAATCACCTAGGCGGAATCTTATCATTAGAGGACTATGCAATCATCTTAAAAAATGAAAATCCTAGTATAGAAGAAGCCCTAGCACTTGAAGATGAATCTTTTAAAGCTGATAGAGAAAAGGAAGGTAGGCTAACCATGACACAAAAGCCTATAGAAGTTAGGACAGAAAGGATAAATTAAAATGGCGGTTAATACAGTAAGTACAAATATACATGAAAGATTGCCGATAATAACAAACACCGCTCATTGTTCTAGAGCGTTAGCACTTGTAGAGCGAGGCAATATTTTTATAGGTATTGGCAAAACTAGCCCTTGGGAGGGGGAAAATGATGAAGGTTTTGTACCACCAGAGCCTAATCCAGATGCTGAAAACCTAGAAGAGCTAGTAGGCATGAAAAAGGCTGACAGGGTATCGCTTGTAGTGCCAGATGAATACGGAGATATAGAGTATGCAAAGATTAAATTTAAGACCTTGACAAAAGATGAAGCCTTAAGACAAAAATCTAGATGGGTACTTGTAGAAAGCACTATATATTATGAAGAACTACCACCAGTTGCTTATAGGCAATTAGGGGTATTTTCGAGAGTGCAAGCTAAGGAAGGTAAGGATAAAAACCGCATACTACTAGCAGATGATATAGAAGATGTAGGAATCTTAGAAGTACTAGCAAATAGGAAGGTTACTACAAGGCAATCGGACACAAAAGACACATTTTTTATGGTCATAGAGTGCTAAAAGGAAGGTATAAATGACAGATAAAAATGAATTAGTAAACGTAGATTTAACGCAAGCACCATATTTTGATAGGTTACTTGATGATAACTATACACAAGTACTTTTTAGACCAGGTACACACTTACAAAATAGGGAACTAAACGAATTGCAATCAAACGCAAAAGGAATTATAAAAAACATTGCTGATTGCTTCTTAAAAGATGGGGACATAAAAAGTGGAGCACAAATCCTAATCGAAGATGTACCAGGATCAATAGAAAAAGATATATCGGTAACAGATGGAAAAATATATCTTAATGGTATAGTAAGAAAATTTGAAAAACAAAAGGTAAGAATTAAGGGTAAAGACCTTGAATCTATAGGGGTAAGGCTTAAAAGGGAAGCTATACAGTCAATTGATGATGATAGACTAGTATCACCAGCAAGTGGTACACCAAACTATGGCTTGCCAGGGGCTGACAGATTAAAAGAAACTTTAGTACTAACAGCAAATGATGAAAAGGCCACAACAATATATTTAATTCAAGATGGTAAACTTGTAACTAATAACAAAAAAGACGAAGATGTAATCTTTAATAAGTTTTTAGCCCTACTTGCAAGGAGAACCTATGATGAATCAGGCCACTACAAGGTAAGAGGTCTAGAGCTATCACAAAAAGCCCAAAATGACAAAGACAATCAATATTTAAACCTATCGGAAGGTAAGGCTTATGTTAATGGTTGGGAAATAGAAAAGCAAACAGCAAGCACTATTACAGTACCTAGGGCAAAAGATACAAGAAGTATAACAGCAGAGCCTAAAGTATATCAAAATGGAGTGAAAAAATACTTACTCAATAACAATCCAGTAGCTAAGATTGATAGGCTAGTAGCAGTTATAAAGGTAAGTCAAAGAATTACAAGGCAAGGTTCGGTAAATGGTACAGACCCTATACCTAGTCAGTTTACACCAGTAGCGGAAATCTTATCTATAAAGCAATCGGCAACAAGTACAACTTACAAGAAAAATACAGACTATGTACTAGAATCAGATACTATAAGATGGCTAAGCGGAGGTAAGCAACCAGACTTAGGGGCAAGCTATGAGATAGAATTTACCTATAATAAAACCATGATACAAAATACTGACTATAAGCTAAGCATTGATAATGGCTTGTACTATGTAGAGATACTAAACAAGGACGTGCCAGTAGATAGAAGTACGATGATAATTGACTATACATTCTACTTGCACTATATAGCTTCTATTACACTTGATGAAAAGGGGCTTATAAGGGTATTGCCAGGGCAAGCAGATAAGGCTGATAGTGTAGCACCACCAGATATTACAGACCAGGCAGTTTTGCTTTTAGGTCATGTACAGGTAGCACCAGTAAATGATAAGCTTATAGTTACTAACTCTAGGAATGTAAGGTCTGATATGGCCAAAATTCAAAAAATGTTTGAAAGACTAGAAGAAATGGAAGTTAATCAAGCAATCACAGACCTAGACAAGGAAGCCCTAGACGGAGAAGAAGCAACACAATTAAAGGGAATCCTAACAGATGGATTTATAGGCTTTACAAAATCAGATGTAAACCACCCTAGCTATAATGCTAGTATAGACCTAGTAAATAAAGAACTTACTTTAGGCTTTAAATTATCAACAAATAAGCTAAGTATAGATAAGGATAAGTCAAAAGACTATAAGGAATTTGAAAGAATTGTAACGGCTAGAGGTGAAGAAAAGATAGAAGATAGTCAACCATTCGCAACTAGAGCACACAGAATCAATCCATATACAGCCTTCCCAAAAACACCTAGCCTTAAGATATATCCAGAAGTGGATAATTGGATAGAAACTAGCAGTATAACCTTAAGAGAAAATGGCGGAACAGAAGTATCTTATAACAGCATCAGAAAAGATACAGGCAAGGACGGGGACTTAAGAAGATGGTATGAATGGAGATCACAAACCAGTCAAGAAACAAAGCAAAGCTCATATAATACCACCGCAACAAGCGTAAATGTTACCGACTCGGCTATAGAGTATATGAGACAAATCGAAATTAGCGTGACAGGGGCAAGGTTTTTACCTAAGCAAGATAAAATCAAGGTCTTATTTAATGACATACCAGTAGAGGTAAAACCTTTAAATGATACCTATAAGGGCTCAAATGGTAGCCTTATGGCAGATAAGGACGGAATAGTAAAGGGTACTTTTAAAATTCCTAGTCACGTAAGATGTGGAACAGTCAATGTAGAAATCTTTGCAGAAGAATTTACAAGCCTAAAAGGTAATGCTCCTTTTACAGCAAATGGAACTTTAAGCACTACAACTACAACTCATACAACTACTACTCATGTAACCTATACTACAGTATATACAACTAAGTGGTCGCAAGTTTTGGTAGATCCAGTAGCACAGACATTTTCAGTCCTAAAAGACCAAATGCTAACTTCTATAGGTTTGTACTTTGCAGCTAAAGATAATAAAAATGACTTAAGGGTACAGATTAGAAAATGTGAAAATGGCTATCCTAGTCAAGAAATCCTAGCAGAACAAGTAATCGGCTATGATAAGATAAAAGTTAGTGAAGATGGAACAAGTCAAACAAGGATAGTATTTGAAAATCCAGTATACCTAAAGGCTAATACTCAATATGCTATAACAGCCTTATCAAATAGCCCTACAGCTAGTATTTATGTACAAGAATTAGGCAAGAAAGACCTAGCAAGCAAGAAGATAGTGCTTGAAAATCCATATATACCAGGAATGATGTTTGAATCATCAAACGCTATAGCTTGGAGTGCTAAACAAAACTTCAACCTTAAGTTTGACTTATATATCAATGACTATGTGAACAAGTCATTTATCTACTTTAACTCGGTTAAGGGCGTAGAATATGACACAATAAGACTACTTGCTGATACGTCAGTACCAGTAGATACAAGCCTAGAATGGGAATACTCTACTGATGATGCTAAGTCATGGTTGCCAATAGCTATAGATAATAGTTTGGATTTGCTTAAGAAAGTAAATAACGTAACAGTAAGGGCAACAATGACTAATAAGGGCAATATATCGCCAGCTATAGCACTTGATAGCTTGATGCTTGTAGGCAGCTTAAACAACTCTAAAAGTTCCTATGTATCAAGAAATATAGTCACAGATGCTAAGTATACTAATGTAAAGGTAATAGCAGATGTCTATGCTCCTAGCGGTACAGGGGTAGTATTCTACTATGCGACTGATAGGGACGGAAATACTTGGAAAAAGCTAACCCAACAGGGAGATGGCAAGGTTAAGAAAGTAGGCGGATATATCGAATATACCTACACAGCTACAGAAAGCAGCGGACAAACTAACTTTAGAGTAAAAGCTGACTTATCAACTAATAATACAGCCGTTAGACCTAGGGTAAGACGTCTAAAATGTATCATGAAGTAGGTAAGTATGGACTATAGAGTAAACGAAGTAGGGGCTTTAATCTTTAAACCAAAAGAAGAGGATAAGCCTACAATAGAAGATTTAATAAAGGAAATCGAGAAGACAAACAAAGAAGTCAAAAGCCTAAAAAATAGAATAAAGAAATTAGAAGAAAAGGATAGCGAAAAATAGCTATCCTTTTAGTTTGGAGATTTTATGAATAAATTAAGTAAACAATCACCGCTTTATGATATCGTAAATAGGCTTAATGAGATAATAGATGAACTTAATAACAACAGGGAAGTTTACGAAAATTTCAAGCCCGATATTAAAGATAAGCTAGAAAAGACCTATGATAGCAAGGCTTTGCCAGGAGTATATGAGGCAAGGGTAATGGGAATTTATAAGATTGAATTAGTCGCTAGTATACCAAACTTGCAGATAGAACTATTTAGAAATGGCAAGTCAGAAATAGTAATGCTAGATGGCGAAAAAAGAGTGCTAGATAATGTCTTTTTAGCTAAAGGTGACAGGGTGGTTATGAAAAGCAACACCTTAAAGACCGAAGATAAGTTAATTATATCTATGAAAATGAATATCTTAGACGCCTTTGTAGATCAGTACGAAGCGGTTAAGACAAACATAGAAATTGTAAGCGGTATATCGGCAAAATCAGAAAAGCAATTTAAGGAAATGAAAGATACTATAGCAGGATTTTATACAAGCATTAACTTTGAACCGGTCACACAAAACGAACTTAAAAGCCTTATAGGTAGTTTGGAGGCCTAGAATGGAGAAAGCATATAGAATCAAAGTTGATATCAAGAAAAACAACGGAATGTATGCAGGTCTAGTCCAGTACGACAATATAAGCAATATCCTCTATATTAACCTAACAGAGGGAATTAAAATCCTAGAGATAAAAGATTATGAGGAAATTTATTGCTTGGTCTTAAAGCCTAATATGGAAGCTATAAAGCTAAATTGTGAAGTATCAAAGGATAAGAAGCAATTAAAAGTCGTGCTGACAGACGGAGTTTTATCTCATAATGGCATCCTACAATGCGAAATAAAAATCAGAAACAAGAACTACTTAATGACAAGTGGTTCTTTTTATTTGAGGGTCAGAAAGGCTCTCGGAACAGGTGGCGAGACTTATGTCTCAAATCCCTTCTTAATCGGTAAAGATGGCAAAGACGGCAAGGACGGACACACACCAATAGTCGGAATCGACTTTTTTACTGAAAAAGACAAAAAAGAAATGATGGATCAGATAGGACGCATGAGTGTAAACAGGATAGAAGAAGCTGATATAAGCAAACTATTTTAGCAAAGGAGGTATGGATTGAATAGCAAGTTTTTAGACTTGATAGGCTTACAACACTTAATAGGGCTTATCAAAGAAAAGTTTGTACAGAAAGAAACAGGCAAGGGCTTATCAAAAAATGACTATACAGATGAAGATAAGCAAAAATTATCGACTTTAAAAACCTACAATGTAGCAACTACAGAAGAAGCAGGCCTTTTATCTAGTGCTAATCTTACTAAGATTAATAGCCTAGAAGAGGGAGCAGAAAAAAATGTGATTACAAAGGTCAAGAGAAATGGGACTCTAGTAAATGTAAGCAATAAGGAAGTAGATATAGCAGTACCTACTAAATTATCAGATTTAGTCGATGATAAGGACTTAGTAAGCAAAACGCAGGTACAAAAGCTTATAAGCGATGCTAGACACATGAAAAAAGAGATAGTGGCAAGCAAGCCTAGTAAAGGTACAGAAGATACTATTTATCTAGTAGGGCCAAAAGGCAGCGGCAACAATGTATATGAAGAGTGGATTTATGTAAACAATCAATGGGAAAAAATCGGTGATACTAGCACAGAAGTAAACCTTGATGGTTACATACGTGAAGAAGATATAAAAGCAATCACTAATGAAGAAATTAATCAAGCAATGGGGGCTTAGTCTATGAAAGTATTAGATTTTGAAGGTCTTAAGCTAATAGTTAAGAAAATAAAAGAATTGCTTGACTTAAAGGTAGATAAGGTAGAAGGCAAGGCCTTATCTACTAATGATTTTACAGATTTTGATAAAAACAAGCTTGATATGTCAGATATTATTTATAATGGAAATGATATCTATAATGTTAAATTTGAGTATGAAAACGGCCAATTATTTATGATCCACGAAGAAAGGGGCAAGGTAATTGCTAATGACTTCTACAAAATCATGGTAAGCGGCGAATCATTCAGATTTAGAATCAAATCAAGCAGCGAGGGAATAATATTATTTTATAGCCTAAAAGATGAGCAATTAAGATATGCTATCCACGTGTATAAACACTTAAGAGATTATAAAATAGACTTTGGTAAAAATATCAATGAAGAGATGATTTTTACTAGTGTTACCATGCCAGAGGACAAGGTATCTATTGTTAGAGAGGAGGGGTTATGATAATTAATGAGAATCTAACCACGCAAGATAAAATTTTTTTAGATGCAAAGGATGTTGATTTTAGGTTTGCTTCAGTTTTTATAGAAAATTTAGGTCTAGTTGACGGAGAAACTTATACCTTTTCGACAGACTTAAGTTTGAGCAAAGGAGAATCAGCTAGCATAATTCTTTTTGATAGTGATTATAAGACACTAAGCGGAATTTCTACATTTAGCACTAAAGGACGTAATAGTTTTACTTTTACGTATAAAGAAGGTGTAACAAGTAGGTTATCTTGCTATGCAGGAATACATGGTAGTACTAATGGGATAAGTGCTGAATATAATAATATAAAACTAGAAAAAGGAGACCAAATGACACCATACTTACCACATAAAAGCAAGGTAAAAGCTGAAAATCAAGCCATTTTCCCTATCGGGGGGGGGTATCACGAAGTCTACCCTCTATAGAGGATATAAGGGGGGGTAGTTTATGTTAATTAACCCTAATTTATATGAAAGTAAAAGCACTTTAGAATACAGAGGTGGAGATAAATTATACTATAATGGAGTATTCATAGATGTACCAACATTGATTGATGGAGAAACTTATACCTTGTCTTGTGATTTAGATAGAGTGAGTCTAGATGGTCAATTGCTCGATGAAATAGTAAGTGTAGGACCAGCAAGGGCGAATGGTTCTACGATTTATGAAAAGCCTTATGGATATACTAACACAGATGTATCGAATAACAAAATTGTGTATACTTTTAAATATATACCAGAAATTAAGTATATATGGGATTTTGCAAATGAAGGTAAAAAAACAAAAGTAAAAGCGGTATATTCAAAAATTAAGTTAGAAAAAGGGAAAGAAAAAACTCAATATGTACCTAACAAGAATACCCTAGAAACGGCTAAACGTCCGTATTTTATCGGGGGGGGGTACGTTCAAAGAGGTTTATCCAATCTAGTATCTACCCTAAGCAATCTTCTTTTAGGAAGGAGGTTGCAGCGTGAAAATTAATAGAAACTATTTGAAAAAATCTAGAAGAGCTGAAATGAAGATAGCTGAAATTGATTTTGCTGACATTAAGGATTGCAGATTCTTTATTGAAGATGATTTTTGGCTTGACTTTAAAAATGGTAAAACAACCTTATCCTTTTGGTTTGCACCTACAGAACCTCTACAGACGGATAGAATTTTTGAAGTTCATTATAGTGCTAGTCCTTATTACCATTTTGGGACTATGTGGTATCCAGCAGGCAGTACAGAGCCTAAGTTTTATAAATTTACTATGGATACAGAGACAATCCCAGAAACATATAGAGGTGGTTCGTTTTTTATAAGATTTAACAAGGCAGACTTAGGAAAAACATTTTATCTGATTAAAAGTAAATTAGAAGTTAGTGATAAACCTAGTCTATATAGCCCTAGCAAAACCGAGCTAGAACCTAGCAAACAAGCCATTTTCGTGGCGGGGGGGGGTATTCAAGGAAGTGTATCCAGTCTAAGCTTAAAACCGGTCGAAATCGACCAGTTATGTTTGGGGGTGCTTTATGTTAGTTAAGCACAACCTACTAAATCAACCAAACTCTTTTAAAACACCTAGTTCTCAGGCACCATTGGAAATGACTATTAATAAAAATACTTTGGTTTTAAAAGGAAAAACAGAATGGGTGTATCGATTTATAAATGAGGATAATAGTGGTGATATAAAAGAAAATATAGAATATGTTGCGGGATTTATGGGTAGCATAAATGGTCAAGTTCGAATGTATAAAAATGGACAAGAGAAATATCAACCAGTTATTATTGGTGAAGTAATTGTATATACTTATAGAAATATTAATTCCGATTCAAATGCTGTCTTTTATATTAGGACTCTAACTGATGACACAGAATTAAGAATAAAAAAATTCTTTGTCACAGATGAGTTAGCAGATATCATTATTGATAAAAAAAGCATGCAAACAAAAGAGAAACAGTCTATTTATCCACCAGAAGGCAACTACAAAGAAATAACACCACTATAAGGGAGCTTAGGCTCTCTTTTTTACATAAAGAAAGGAAGTGAAAAAATTTGAGAAAAAGAATTTTGACAGAAGATGATTTGAAAAGAAAATTATCAGAATTTACAGAAGACTCCGCCCACAGAACAGTTACAGATGCTGAAAAAACAAAATGGAATAACAAGGCTGAAAAATCTTATGTAGATAGTGCTAAGTCTAGTTTATCTAGTGATATGACTAAGAAGTACAATGCTTTGAATAATAGTAAGGCTGATAAGAAGGATTTGAATGCTTATGTAAAGAAAGATGGTAGCAAGGTACTTAGTGATAATAATTTTACTAATGCTTACAAAACAAAGATTGATAGAGATTTAAAGACTGATTCACAAATAATGCAGCTAGCACTTAAAGTTGCTAGAAGAGATAGTATGTTTCAATCCAATGAGTTGTACAAGGATTTGAACAACTATTATGGTACTAGTATTTCTTCATCTATTAAGACCTTATCACAATTTCAGCAATCGCAGACGGCAATGGCTAGTTTTTTGAATAACTCATTAGTAAAAAAAGAAATGAATAGTGATGCTCTTTTCTCAAAGTCAATATTTGAAGTGACAATGCCTTATTTCAAAAACAATGTAAGTCAATTTAAACAGCATATTTCAGATGATTTTAAAGCTCGTATTATTTATAGTAGCCCTAAATGCTTAAAACAAATAGTTAGTAGTGATGATTTGATAAGAGCGGTATCGGACAATGAGGAAACAACTTATATATTTTCAAGGTATTGTCCTTATTTTTATTTTTGCTTTGAAGGTTTAAGAGAAATGACTTATTATCTAAACTTTTTTCAGAATAAGATGTCTGATATTGAGAATATTGGAGAATTTATTATATTAGCATTAAGGCGAAGTGACTTTTTAAAAATTAACGATTCTTTTCCAGGTATTTCAAAATTAAATGGATCGGCTATTAATTTGGATACAGACACTATATATGGTATCGGCAATTATAGTGATGATTTAAATAAACAGCAAAGAGAAAACAAGCAACAATTTAAATTTATCTACAGGTATACTAAAGATGATTCACTCGCGACCGATTCAATGTTTAATATGGCTAGACATTTTGGAGTTGTAAAATCAAAATATAAAATGGGGAGAACGTATAGCGATTATCGTATTTCGATTGCTTTGTTAAACCTAAAAGAAATCGAGCAAGATATAGCAAGGGGATTATAAATGTACTTATATTACGACCAACTAAAAGACAAAAAACTAGTAGCAGTAGTATCGGAAGAGATGATTGCAAGCTTAGGGGCTAACTATGTTATAGCAGACCTACCAAAAGAAGAGGGCTTAGGCAATCTTTGTATCAATGATAAGGGCGAAGCCTACTATGACGGAGAACCCCAAACTGATACTGAAAGGCTAGAAATTGAAAATAAGAAATTAAAAGAACAGTTAGAAAAGACCCAACAAGCACAATCTATGGCAGAAATGGGAATGTGGGAACTTTATGAAAAAGTTACTAATCTACAAGCACAAATCGAAAGTAAGTAAGTTAGGTATAGCGGTATCAATTGGTGCCGCTTTTTATATACTTAAAATCATAGAAAAGAAAGGGGGTGAATTTATGATAGGACTAGCATTTTGCATGGCATCTTGTATCGTAAGAGGTTATAAAAAATATTCTGACGTACCAGCACCTATGAAAGAGTTTGTTAAGCAAGCACTTATAGAAATGGGCGCAGAAGAACTAATCGACCTTGAAAAGAAAGACAAAGAAGAAGGTAGATAAGAAACAGTAGGGGCTTTTATAGCCCCTTTACTTAAAAAGGAGTGATTAAATTGTGGCAGTTTATGAAAAAATTATAAGTCTTGTAGCAGACCAAGGGATAGCTATATCGGTGTCGGTTGTGGTTATCCTTTTAATGTTTACATTTGGAAGGTCATTTTTAAAGCAGTTTGAAGAACAAAAAAAGCTTGATAGGGAAAATCTCAAAGTTGAGAAAGAAATTGAAAGACAAGAAAGAAAAGAAGATAGGCAAGCACAAAGGGAGCAGACTAAGAGCCTTATAGACCTCCATAGTCAGACTAACGAAGCGATAATCAAATTTACGGAAGCCTTGAAACATAGCGATTCTTTGCTAGATATTCACAATAGTAAAACTGAAAATAGTTTTTGTGAAATTAAGGACGGAGTCCAGGATATTATAGGCAGGCTTGATATTGTCCAAGATACGACTAAGGAGCTTGCTACTAAGGCGATGCTAGAAGAAGTAAAACAAGAAATTTTAAAAAATCAAGCAGAGGACTAGGCAAGTCTAGTCTCTTTTTATATGCACAAGAAAGGATTATTATGGGAGATATTAAAAAAGCTATAAAGTGGTTTGAAGACCATCACAGGACAAAGGGAAATTATCCATACTCTATGTATAGGAGATACGGCAATCCAGGTTTTGATTGTTCATCATCAGTTTTTTACGCTTTGATAGCAGGCGGATTCCTACCAAGGACTACAGCTATAGGCAATACAGAAACACTCTTTGCACTAGCTAGACAAGGCAAGGTACTTAAAGAAATATTTAGCTATGATGAAGTCCAACCAGGCGATATCTTTATCAGAGGTGGTGAAGGTACAAGCCTAGGGGCTAAGGGTCATACAGGAATGTTTTATAAGAAAGATGGGATAATCCATTCAAATTATTCTAACAACGGCATTAGCAAAAACGACTTATCATGCTATTTGACATACTTTTTAGACAGAAAAAGGTCTAGAAACGAAAGATATTTTAGACCTATACCACAAGATAATGTGGGCAAGGCTAAGCCTACTAAGTCAGCCTATGAAGTAGCAAAAGAAGTCATAGACGGAAAATGGGGTGTAGGCCAAGATAGGGTAAGAAAGCTTGAAAATGCAGGATATAACTATAAGGAAATTCAGGATAGGGTAAACCAAATAATCAAGTCAAAGCCTAGTAAAACCATTGGCCAAATAGCTAAAGAGGTTATAGACGGTAAGTGGGGCAATGGTAGTGATAGGGCTAGTAGACTTAAAAAGGCAGGTTATGATCCAAACAAGGTACAAGCAGAGGTAAATAAACTTGTATATAAACCGGTCTATTATGAGGTAAAAAGAGGTGATACTCTAAGCTTAATAGCTAAAAAACACAATCTTAGCCTAAATGAACTAATTAAAAGAAATCCACAGATTGCAAATCCAAATGTCGTTAAAATTGGGCAGAAAATCAAAATAAAATAGGAGATTAAAACATGAAAGAATTATATAGCTTACTAGGAATTGCAGTAATTATAGCGGCACTTTGTGCTATTAAATATGCTATAGACATATTAAAGGCAAAGAAAGGTGAAATCAAAGATAATAGAGTCCTTGCAGCAATAGATTTCCTAGAAAGATTCATTAATACAGTAGTAAATGATATCAATCAAAAGGTAGTTGATGAGTTAAAATCAAATCCAGAAAAGCTATTTGATCAAGCAAAGAAAGATGAAATCTTTAATTCAGCAGTTGATACAGTAAAATTATGGCTAGGAGATGAACAAAAAGATATCATAGCAAGATACCTAGGCGGTGCAAGAAATCTTGAAGATTTCATAGAAAGTGAAGTATCAGCAAAAGTAAGGGAAAATAAGAAGCCTAAAGAAGGTAGCCCTTTAAATGTTACAGAAAGTTTTAAAGAAGAAGTATAATACTAATAAATATATAAACTATTTTAAGTAGTGGTATTTCAAAATCTAATAAAAAAGTTTGATTTTAAGTCCAAGTGATTTTCGAATCAGGTTGACGTGCAAAAATTGCTTTCCGACTTGAATCGATGAATCGGACTTAAAGACAGCATAAATACTCACGTAAAAAACGAAATCTTATACCTATAACATAAAACCTACTCTTGTGCTGGGGTAGGTCTTTTTTATTGCCTAAAACTATAACTTGACAAATACCACTTTGCGTGATATATTGTTATCACAAATCCAAATCAGGCCTAACCAGCCCAACCTCGTCTCTTATCTATTACCAGTAGATGGAGACTTTTTTTATTCTCTTTTTAAAGTACAATATATGTGAGTTCCGATATATGCACGAAAGATACAAATTATCCTACCCCTCTATGGTGGGATTTTTTGTTTGAGGTATAATTTAGGTGTACAAAATTTTTGTCGTAACTACTCTAAATTAGGGTATAGTTATCTTGACTAGTCGGAAAGCAGAAAAGTCCCTCTGTGAGTACTAAAACTGGTGTGACGAAGTCTACCGAGGGCAACCCTATTCTCTCCAATCTTTTAAGATTTGGGTGTGAGATGTTGGGTGAGGAAAAAAGCACTTGTGAAGGAATCATGCTAGCAGATAATGCTATGCACCTGGGGTGCTTTTTTATTTTGTGGTATAATATAGATGAGCTTTTTATGTTCAAGTGTGGACGGTGACCTTTATGGGTCGCCATTTTTTTATCTTTTTTTAAAGTCTTCTATATGTAGACCTTTAGTTAAATTTTTAAGAGGGTATTTATATGGCTAAGAAATTTAAAGGCCTTAAAACGCAAAATATGAATAATTGGCTTGATTTCAATGTTTATCTTTTAGGTATATTGATGTATTTTTAGGAATAGTCACTAATTGATTTCAAATTATCAGTTTTACTTGCAATGTATAACGTATACGGTATATTAAGAGTGGATAGAGAAATAAAAACAATTAGGAGGTTTTTTATGGCAAACAAGACTAAAGAAGAAATCATACAAGAATGTAAAGATACCTATAAGTTATACAACTTAAAATTTAATGATAGGGTTAATTTCTTGCTAGAACTATTCAATATGGATCTTATTGAAGATGAATACGTAAATGAGGTTGTAAAAGCAGAAGCTAAACTTTCAAGGCAAATTGATAGGGTAAAAAGACTTATGATTTATCTAGGTAGGTGTAATAATTTAGACCTAGAGAGTGAAGCTGAAAGTTTTAGTTTTCATGAAAGAGCTAAGGTTGGATTGCTTTAAAAGAGTTATAATAGCGATAATAAAATAATTCAAAATTTATTTGACAATATAACGTATACGTTATATAATATAAGTACAGATAAGATATGTTTAGTAAATATTAATTTTAAAAGGAGATACAAAATGGTAGTAGTAGATGATATAAGAGTAACAGAAAAAGAGCTTGAAACAATAAGAAATCTAGTAAGGAATCATAAGTACAACAACCTTAGAAAAGGAATCCTAATTTTCAGAAATGTAAATACGGGAGAAATCACAATAGAAAATCAAATCATATCTTTTGAGGATAACGGCGGCATGATGTTTAGAAGAGATATAGACCAGGAGTTATTATGGTGGTACGAAAAATCTGATTGGGAACTAAACGGGTCTGACGATGAAGAAATGGCAAATGAAGTAGTAGAGACAATGAAAAAGGTAGTTAGGGTAATTTAGTTTACCCTAGCTAAAAAGTAAGAAGAATCATAAATAAAAAGGAGATTAAAAATGATAAATAAAAAAGATTATTGGGTAGTAGAGTTTAATGAAAATGGCAAAGATGTAAAAAATTATGAAGGCTTAGAAGTTACAGAAGATTTAATAGATGAATTAAAGTCATTAGATGAAAAGATTCACGACAAGAAAAAGGGCAAAGGATATTATAAATTTTATTTTGATAATTATGTAGATGGGGAAAGAGTACACCACGTAAGAGTGGACATAGGCGATGGAAACGAAGCTAACGAAATTTATTTTAATGGACTATTAGAATCTATAACAGAAAGCAAGATCAATAGCGGAGAAATTATAGTAGATGAAAATAAAAAGGTTGATGAAGAAGAGTTTTTAAAGGCTATTACAGGCCTTAGAATAAGACTATATAAGCTTGATAACAAAGTAGATATAGATTATATTATAGAACCTATTATAAGGCTTAGAATCGAAAATAAGGGCGAAGTTATAAGCGACCAAGTAAGGGC
This sequence comes from Anaerococcus sp. NML200537, assembly GCF_026131715.1. Classification (NCBI taxonomy): domain Bacteria; kingdom Bacillati; phylum Bacillota; class Tissierellia; order Tissierellales; family Peptoniphilaceae; genus Anaerococcus; species Anaerococcus sp. NML200537. Next base: position 37,369 of record NZ_JAMXSL010000012.1, read on the forward strand.
ATTAGTTGACAATTTCAAGTACCAAAATTATTTATTAAATTTTTAAAAAAATACTTGCGGTACATAACGTATACGGTATAATATATAATGTAAGAAGGGATATAACATAGGAGGTCTAAAATGACAATGGGAAACACACAAAAGGTAACAGACAGAGAGCTTAGAAGAGAAGTCAAAAGGATAAAAGATGAAACTAGAAATATTAACGCTTATATAAGATTTACTTATGAGGTAAGACCTCTTATAAAATCAGAAATAAGCATAGCAGGAATAGGAGCTATGGACTTAGATAGCCTAGATAAATTTACAGAGGATTTAGAAAAGGTAAAAAACATAGTAAAGACTTTTAAATATGATGGATACGAACTAGTATAAAAATGTTTGACATATTATAACGTATACGATATAATAAAAAATATAAAGGAGATAACAATGTTACAAGTAAAAGATTTAATCAATGATATTATATATGCACAAGGTGAAAACGAAGAAGAATTAGTTAGAAGTTGGAATGAAAATCTAGAAGAAAAATTTGATTGGATTATAAATAGCGGAGATTTCTTTGAAGGAGATAAAGAATACGAGCAATTAAAAGAATTATTTGAAGAAACTACAGAAGAGGTTTATGGGATAGATGGCATTAAAGATGTTATAAATACATTAAACGAAGCTTATGAAAGTCAATTTATAGAGGGACTAGATGAGGAAGAGAAATCACTTGAATGGTCTAATATATCAAACACTCAAGTAAGTGAAAAATATTACAAGTAAATAATTAGCCCCTTGATTGGGGCTACATATAACAATAAGGAGAACTAATGACAAAAAAACAAGTGAACAATTTAACTCCACGATCACAAATAGATGCGACTAGGAGATGGGAAGAGAGAAATAGAGAACACGCTAGAAAAAAGAATTATCAGAGGTCGGCTAGGCTATTTGTAAGAGCCTATGCAGACCAGGAAGATATGGACGAATTAAACGAGTTATTTGCAGTAGAAAATCCAAATGCGGGTGAGTATGAGACTTCAAAGGAGATTGAAAATGACAAAGGATAATTTGATAGAAAATGATGATAAAGTATATGAAGCAAAAGAAGAGTTTTGGAAAATTTTTCACGAAGAAGAATTGATTAAAGTATTTGATATATCACTTGATGCTTTAAAATCTAAATTAAGCAAATACGATATGTACGAACATTTTAAAAGCCTATGCAAAAAAGAATGCGTCTATGGGAAATTTTGGAATGTTAATGAAGAATTAGATAAATGGACATTAGAATTACGTGAAGTCGATGAAAGCGGTGAACTTTATAAAACTTTAAAAACAATGGTTTTAACTTATTGGATAGCACAAATAACATTAAAGCTAGATAGAAAACAACAGTACGCTTTAGAATATATAAATATTTGCAAAGAAGAATTAAGCGAATATATGGATTTTTGTGACTTGGCAAAGTGTGTTCTGAAAGTAGATGAAGATAAAAATATCCTTTTAAACTTTTTAAAGGAAAACTGGAATAAAAACATAGAATTTGAAATTGATAATATTAAATATTTCATTGATTATAAAGATACAAAATTAAACTTACGTAGTAATTTAGAATTTAAACTACAGAATGAAATTTACGACTATTAATACAATACAAAAATATTCAATTTATATAGCTAACAATAATATAAAAATTTAAAATGGGTATCAATAAAAAAAGGAGTGTAAGTATGAGAAAGATAATTAATGGTAAAATGTACGATACAGAAACAGCGGAAGTAAAGGGAGAATACACAAGTAGATATTCAGTAAGTGATTTCAAATATTTTAAAGAAATCCTTTATCAGAAAAAGACAGGTGAATTTTTCTTATATGGTGAGGGCGGTGGATTATCACCTTATAAAGAAGTAGTGGAGGATCATGGAGCTACTTATGGAGAAAAAATCATACCACTAAGCGAAGATGAAGCTAAAAAGTGGGCAGAAGAGAAAATAAGCGTAGATGAATATATAGACTTATTTGGTGAAGTAGAAGAATGAAATCAAAGCCTATAAAGGTTGGAGATAGATTTGGTGAATGGATTGTAATTGATAAAGGGAAAAAAAGTGGATATAGCCTTTGTAGATGTTCTTGCGGAGTAGAAAGAGAAGTAAATAATTATTTTTTACAAAATGGTAGGTCTAGGTCTTGCGGTCACGTCACAAGAGAAAGGATAGACGCAAGAATTTTAGGCAAAAAATTTGGCAAACTTACCCCTTTAAAAAGAGTTAGTGGTAGTAAAAGGGCTAAGTATCTTTGTAAGTGTGATTGTGGTAATGAAGTCATAGTCGATGGGAATGGCCTACTTTATATAGGTAGAGTTAGTTGCGGTTGCATTAATAAAATGTATACAAAAAGCAAAAAGCCGTCAGACTTAAAGGAAGGTACAAGGATTAAGCACTTACTACCTAAATTAGATCCTAGGTCTACCACTGGATATAGGGGAGTAACGCTTTTTAAAAATGATGGGTTGTATCTAGCAAGCTTGAAATTTAAAGGCGAAAGTGAATACTTAGGATATTTTAAAACCGCCGAAGAAGCTTACCTAGCTAGGCTAGAAGCAGAAGAAGAAATGTATAAGCCTATTTTAAAAAAATATGGTCTATGGAATGAAGATGTTTTTATTATTAAAAAAGGCGAAAAATACAAAGAGTGGAAGGTGTTATTCCCTAACTCTTTACCTGGAAAAAGTTTTTGCAGGTCTGATACCGGAGAATTAAAAGAGATAAATAATTTAGTATTACTAGATGGAGATGATAGGAGATTTAAGCTATTATTGCCAAAATATAGCCCTAAAACTAATACAGATTATAGAGGGGTAGAAAAGGTTAAGAGAGTAAAATTATTTAAAGCTACAATCAAAATAGATGGCGTAGATAAAGACTTAGGGACTTATCCAACCGCTGAAAAAGCGTATCTAGCTAGGTTAAAAGCAGAGGATAAATTTTATAAGCCTATTTTAAGGGAACATGGGCTATTACAAGAAAAGCCTTTAAAAATAAAAAAAGGTGATAAGTTTGGTGATTGGACAGTACTATTCCCATACTCCTATCCATCTAAGAGTTTATGTAAGTGTTCTTGCGGGGCTGAAAAAGAAATAGAAAATTCTAACCTTATAAGTGGTAGGTCTACCTCTTGTGGGCATAGTAGTTATAAAAAGCTAGGTGATAAAGACTTTGGTAAAAAAGTTAGGATTGCTAAGTATAAGGAAATTGATAAAAAAATCCTGGACAAAACCTTTGGGGAATTAAAAGTAATTAAAAGAGTTAATTCTACTGGGGAATCTAGGTACTTATGCAAGTGTAGTTGTGGAAAAGAAGTAGAAGTTAGGGGCATGGACCTTTTAAATGGCAATACAAAATCTTGCGGTCATGTTAGGGACGAACAAAGAGAATTAAAAGATAAGCTTGTAGATGGTACTAGCTTATATGGTATCACGCAAGGTTTATCAAAAAACAATACTAGTGGATATAAGGGTGTAAGCTATAGCAAAAAGCATAAAAAGTATAGGGCATCCTTAACGCTTAATTATAAAACTATTTATCTTGGATCATACGATACATTAGAAGAAGCATATCAAGCAAGGCTAGCTGGTGAAGAAAAATATTTCAAGCCTATACTAGAAAAGTATGAAGATAAATTAGACAAATAAAAAGAAGGCTTGTGCCTTCTTTTTAAAATCATAAATTTATTAGTCACTACATTTTCACTACATTTATATAGTTTAGTATCTTTTAATATCGTTTAATATCCATAAACAATGAATAAATATTTTTATCTTCGTTTATTTTATGCCAGTTTAGTTTTATATCTTTGAATAAAAAAAATATGGTCGGGGTGAAAGGATTCGAACCTTCGACCTCATGTTCCCAAAACACGCGCGCTACCAAGCTGCGCCACACCCCGGTGACCACTGACTATTATAGTATACGATGTATAAACTAATTTGTCAAATATTTTTATCGATTTTTTTATTATTTTTATAAATAAGACTCTACTTGTCTTTCGGGTCTAAAATTATGATACCATATATTTTTTACTTTGTAAAATCTTAAGGCAATTTTCTTGTAAGATGGCTTATTAAGATTATAATGAATGTATAGAAAGGATTATCATGGATACAATTAAGGAAGTTAAAAAAATTATAGATGATTCTAACAATATAGTATTTTTTGGAGGGGCTGGGGTTTCTACCGCATCAGGTGTGCCTGACTTTAGATCTGCTACTGGCCTTTATAATAGGGAGAATAACTCTGGTTATTCACCTGAATATATGCTTAGCCATGAGTTTTTGGTTGATCATCCTGACCAGTTTATGACTTATTGCAAGGATAATCTCATGCTTGAAGGGATTAAGCCAAATCCTGCTCACTACGCCTTAGCTAAGCTTGAGAAGATGGGCAAGCTTAAGGCTGTGATTACTCAAAATGTGGATAGTCTTCACCAAGAGGCAGGTAGTCAAAATGTTATCGAGCTTCATGGAAATTTGAGAGATTATTATTGTACTAAGTGTGGGAAGAATTTTGACCTCGCCTATGTCAAATCTTTTGAAAAAGAGGCCCACTGCGATGAGTGTGGTGGCCTTGTTAGACCTGATATTGTTCTTTATGGTGAAGGTCTTGATCAAAATAATATTTCTTACGCTATTAATCTTATTGCTAATGCTGATGTTTTGATTATCGGCGGGACTAGCTTGGTGGTTTATCCAGCAGCTGGCCTTATTGATTTTTATAGGGGCCATAAGCTTATTCTTATAAATAAGGACCCTACTAGTAGGGATAGCCGTGCTGATTATGTTATAAATGGTGATATTGCCAAAGTTATGGAAGAGATTGTGGGTGATTAGGTGGAAAAAAGAAATGGAATTGATGAATATGGTATATTTTTAATTTGCCTGGCTATAGGTCTTCTTATCTTGGCTTATTTTACCAATTCATCTATTATTAATATCATATCTTCTCTTATTGTAATTTACGCTATATTTAGGTCAATGAGCGCTAATTCTATAAAGAGGAGCAAGGAAAATAGGATGTTTTTAGATAGTGTTATAAATCCTATCAAGGGCGTTTTTAATAGGGGAAATAAAAAGGATGGGGCCTATAAGTATGTAACCTGTCCATCCTGCGGACAGAAACTTAGGATTCCTAAAAACAAGGGAAAGATTAAGGTTAGGTGTCCAAAATGCAAGGAAAAGTTTGATGCTAAGAGCTAGATTTTTTAGAAATTTTTAGTTTTTTTAGAAATATAAATTAATTTAAAATTTAGCTTTATAGACTATTTAAATTTATTTAAAACGGATGTATAATTTCCATGAAAGGGGATTAATAATGTCAAGAATAATTGGAACAACAGCGATGGGCCTTAGGGCACCAATCATTAAAACAGGCGATGATTTAGTAGAAATTGTCACCAACATGGTTAAAGAAGTATCTAAAGAAGTTAAGTTTCACGATAGGGATGTAATTGCGGTTACTGAGTCTCTTTTGGCTAGAAGCCAAGGAAACTATGCAAATTCTGATCAAATAGCTAAGGATTTTGCTAATAAGTTTGAGGCTGATGAGGTTGCGATTCTATTTCCTATCATTAGTAGAAATAGATTTTCTATTTTGCTTAAATCTTTTGCTAAATCTGGCAAAAAGCTTCACATTTGTCTATCCTATCCATCAGATGAAGTAGGTAACCTACTTATGGATGAGATGGATTTATTTAATTCTAATATAAATCCTTACAAGGATGTTCTTTCTCTTGAGGAATTTAGAGAGGTTGCTGGAGATTATAAGCACTTATTTACTGGTATGGATTATCCAGAATTTTACAAGGAACTTGCACCAAATTCTGAAATTCACTTTTTAAACAATCCGGTAGATGCTCTTAAATTTACAGACAATGTTTTAGTAAGCTCTATTCATAATAGAGAATTAGTTAAAAGACAACTTGTAGAAGCAGGTGGTAAGACTATCCTTAAGCTTGATGAGATACTTGATGGACCAGTAGATGGTTCAGGATACAATCCTTCTTATGGACTTCTAGGTTCAAACCTATCTACAGGTGAAGTTGTTAAGCTATTTCCTAGAGATGCTCAAGATTTTGTTGAAAGACTTCAAAAAAACATTATTGAAGTAGTCGGCAAAAATATTGAGGTAATGGTTTATGGCGATGGAGCTTTCAAAGATCCAGTAGGCCATATTTGGGAGTTAGCAGATCCTGTTGTATCACCAGGCTTTACAGAAGGTCTAAAGGGTACACCAAATGAGCTTAAATTAAAATATGTAGCTGACAATGAATTAACTGGTTTATCTAGCGAAGAAGCTGCAGAGAGATTTAAGAAGATGGTCAAAGAAAAGGACCAAAACACAGATAAGAATAAGACCCTAGGTACTACACCTAGACAAATTACTGACCTATTAGGTTCTCTATCAGACCTAATCTCAGGTTCAGGGGATAAGGGAACACCAGTAGTCCTAATCCAAGGCTACTTTGATAACTATTCAAACGACTAATAGAATATAAAAATTATAAATGAGCCAACTTTGCTTAAGATACCTAGCATAAAAGTTGGTTCATTGTATAATTGTAACATATACTAGACTTGTAAATATTTAATGATGGAGAAGAAAATTGAAAGACAACCAATCTTTTGACAATCAAGAAAGCAAACAGATGCAAGCCAAAAATGTAGATGAGAGAAATACTCTATCAAAGGAATACAGATTTTTCTGGATGAGTTTTGCATCAATACTAATGGCCTGTGGTACTCATTTTTTCAAATATCCAAACTCCTTTGTAATAGGTGGGGTAGAGGGTATGAGTATCATCACATCCATGTTTGTTCCCTTTACAAGGCCACAGATTACCCTATTCTATAACTTAGTTCTATTGGTAATTGGATTTTTTGTAATTGGCAAGAAATTTACCATAAGAACAGGTTATGTGGCCATACTTAATTCCCTAACAGCCTTGCTTTTAGCAAGAATTGTTCCCATTCATCAATCCCTAACTGGCAATAAGATGCTAGAATTAATCTTTACCCTCCTAATGTCATCAGTTGGATCAGCTATTCTATTTAATCTAGCTGCATCAAGTGGGGGTACTGATATAATAGCGATGATAATTAAAAAATACTCCTCTCTTCAGGTAGGAAAAGCCCTTCTAGTGGTAGATTCGCTTTTCACTATAGCAGCCATCAAGATATTCGGAGTTGAGATTGGATTATTTTCAATCCTAGGCTTGCTCATGAAGGGGATTTGCGTAGATGTAATGATAGGGTCAATGAATGAGGCCAAATTATTTATAATCATAAGCTCAAAGACAGAAGAGCTTGGCAATTTCATAAAAGTAGACTTAAATAGGTCGGCAACTGTGATAAGTGCCAAGGGCCTATATGCAGGAAGTGATATTTCTGTATTCTTGTGTGTGACAAGCAAATTTGAACAGGCAAGATTTAGGTCCTTTATCAAAAAGGTTGACCCATATTGCTTTATAACTATATTAAATACTTCATCAATTATTGGAAAAGGCTGGTATTCATCAGATGATCAGCTAGATAGCGACTGATTTAGAAAGGAGGCTTAAGGCTATGAAAAAAATCTTACAAATATTCTTAATTGCTACCTTAAGCCTATCTTTTGTAGGCAAATCCTACGCCCAGGATGCTGAGTCTAAGGAAGAAACACAGCCAGTAAAGGAAGCAGAAGTTCAAAAGCCAGCTGATAAGATAAAAATAAAAGAAGACACTAAAACCCTCGAAGAAGAAAAGGTTCAACCCTTAAAAGAGCCCGTCAAAGAAGAAGTTAAAAAGCAGGGTGAAGCAAATAGTCCTGAAAGTGAAACTAAAGAGGGGCAAAGCCCAAAAGATGCAAATCCAAAGAAAGAAAAAGAGGCGGTGTCTGCAAGTGATGCTAGTAAAAAAGAAAATGCTGACTACGAAAAGGTCCAAAAAGCTGTAGATGATTTGGTTGAAAAGCTAGATAAGAATTCAAATCTTGCCAAGGCATTAGAAGAAGTCAAAGTTACAATCAAGGCTAATAATTCAAATACAAGCATTAGTTCAAGTCAAGTCAATAAAAAGACTGAGAAAGTGATAAAGGACTATAGCCAAAAGATACAAGAGGCCAAGACACCAAGTCAGAAAAGACAGCTTGAAAATGAAGCGGCAAATATGATTAAGTCAATAAGTATAGATGTAAGTGAAGATAATAAAGCTAATGCTCAATTGCCAGAAAAAGAAAGTGAAGAGCCTAAGAAAAGACTCACTAAAGAGGTAAAGGCCAACCATAATGACGATATAAGTAAGATTTATGCCCTAGCACCAGCAGAGGAAGAAGAAAGAGATTATCTAGGTTTTCTTAAAGAGCCTGTAATAATAGTAGCTGTAATTTTAATCATAAGCATACTTATATCAATTGGAATAGTAATTAGAAATAAAGAAAAAAATGATATAGATTCTTACTAAAAAAAGAGGCCTTGTGGCCTCTATTTTAATATTATTATTCTTGAGCTTCGAACATGTCTTTGCCAACTCCACATACTGGGCAAACCCAATCTTCTGGAAGTTGATCAAATTCTGTACCTGCTTCAATTCCGTTATCAACATCACCTTCTGCTGGATCGTAAATATATCCGCATGCTGTACAAACGTATTTCATTGAATGTCTCCTTTCATTTTTTCTTGTAATTACATTATACCCGTAAATTCTATAATGTAACAGAAAATTTCAATTCTAATTAAAATTTGTTATTTTTTCTGTAAATTTTAAAAATATGATATTAAAAATAAAAATCGGGTATGAAGTAGTTAGGAGAGGCTATGGAGATAATTAGGACGGTCATAAATTCTGACCTTAAAGATATAAAAAAATTTAGAGATAAGCTTTTAGCTTTGTTAGAAGATAGGGACTATGACCAGGATTATATCTTCAAACTCAGGCTAATATTAGATGAATTGACGAGCAATTCTTATAAGCATGGCAATAGAAAAGATAGGCTTAAACTTATAGAAATATGTGTCAAACTTACAGATACCTATTCATATATAAAGGTAAAAGACGAGGGTAGTGGAATTTGTAGGAAAAAGACTGTCGATTTATTTGCAGAAAATGGCAGGGGAATCAGACTTGTTGAATCTTTGTCGGACAGGATAGTAGTTTGTGAAAATGCAATAGCTTGTCTAATATATATATGAAGTGCTTTGATAAACTAAATTAAAAGCACTTTTTTTGTTGATATTTATTGATAATTAATTAACGTTAGGTATAATATATTGATAGAATTTGTTAGTAAGAAAGAAGGAAATATGTTAAGAGAAGATGTTAGAAATGTAGCAATTATTGCCCACGTAGACCACGGTAAGACAACCCTAGTAGATGGTCTTTTAAAAACATCAGGTTTATTCAGAGATAATGAAGAAGTAAAAGAGAGAGTCATGGACTCTGATACAATCGAAAAAGAACGTGGTATTACAATTCTTGCCAAAAATACAGCAGTATCCTACAAGGATATGAAAATAAATATTATAGATACACCGGGCCACGCCGACTTTGGTGGAGAGGTTGAGAGGGTTCTAAACATGGCTGAATCTGTTGTACTTGTAGTAGACAGCCACGAAGGCCCAATGCCACAAACTAAGTTTGTACTTAAAAAGGCTATAGAATTAGGTCTGCCTGCCATTATTTGTATAAACAAGGTCGATAGGCCAGATGAAAGAATTGATGAAGTAGAAGATGAAATCCTAGATTTATTCATATCTTTAGATGCAGATGAATCCTACCTTGAAAGTCCTATTGTTTATGCATCAGCCAAAAATGGATGGGCATCACTTGAAAAGGGTGTAGTCAAGGAAGATATGACTGACCTCTTAGATACAATTATAGAATACACACCAGCTTTTGAAGCGGAAGAAGATACAGGTTTTAAGGTCTTAGTTTCAACAACAGATTATAATGAATACCTAGGAACCATAGCTATAGGCAAGGTTGAATGCGGAATAATTAAGAAAAATGCCCAAGCGGTAATCACAAATTACAATGAGCCAGACAGGCTTGTAAAGGCCAAGGTAGTCACAATTTATGAATTTGACGGCTTAAGCAGGGTAGAAGTAGAAGAAGCGAAATTTGGTTCAATAGTAGCCCTATCAGGTATGGAAGATATAAATGTAGGTGATACAATCGGTACAGAAGGAGACCATGAACCAATTGAATTTACCAAAATATCAGAACCAACCCTAGCTATGACCTTTTCGGTAAATGACTCACCATTTGCAGGTCGTGATGGTAAATATGTTACTTCAAGACACCTTAGGGATAGGTTGCTTAAGGAAGCAGAAACAGATGTTTCCCTAAGAGTAGAGCCAACAGATACAACAGAAGCCTTTAAGGTATCAGGTAGGGGCGAGCTTCATTTATCAGTACTTATTGAAAACCTAAGACGTGAAGGCTATGAATTTCAAGTATCAAAACCTGAAGTAATGTTTAAGAGCGATGAAAATGGCAAAAAGCTAGAGCCAATTGAAATTGCAACAGTAGATGTAGATGAGGTCTACACAGGATCAATTATAGATAAACTTGGCCGTAGGAAGGGTGAAATGATTGATATGCACCCATCATCATCAGGCTACACCAGACTTGTATTTAGAATACCTGCTAGAGGCCTTATAGGCTACAGGACAGAATTTATGACCGACACCAAGGGAACAGGCATCTTAAATACCGAATTTGAAGGTTATGATAGATACAAGGGCGACCTTGATAAGAGGCAGCTAGGATCCCTAATAGCCACAGAAAAGGGAATAGCTACAGCCTACGGTCTAAATGCAGCCCAATCTAGGGGTCAATTATTCATAGAGCCAGGTGAAGAAATCTATGAAGGCCTAATAGTAGGATCAAATGCCAAGGGTTTAGATATAGATGTAAACATCTGCAGAAAGAAAAAGATGACCAACACCAGGGCAAGCGGAAATGACGATGCCATCGCCCTTACACCAGCTAAAAAGATGAGTGTAGAAGAAATGATGGAATTTGTAGAAGAAGATGAACTAATCGAGGTTACACCACACAATCTAAGGATAAGAAAGAAAATATTAGACGCAACAAAGAGATATAAATCAAAAAAATAGGAGGATATAGATGGTAAATAAGTTTGAAAGAAGACTTAGCATTGAGCTTGTCTTCTTGGTAGTCATCTTATTTCTTCTAACTATCTCTCAAAGGTTTGTGGATTCATGGTTTTTTAACTTAAGCTGGTATATCGCCTTTATCCTAAGCTGGATATTGATGCTAGTTTTTAGTTTTTCAGTCCTTTTAGATAAAAATGCTAGAGGATATTCAATACTTACAGCCATAGTCACAAGCCTAGCCTTTGGGCTATTATCAATCCACGGTTTGTCAGCCTTGGCAAGATTTGTCAGGGTCTTGCCCACAAACCTAGCCGTAAACAACGAGTTTTTCATAGCTAATAATCAGCTGATATTTTATTCATGCTTGATAGTGGTTTACTTTTTTCACATGATAAACGCTCTCCTACATAGAAGGAAGGACCAAGAGCCTAAGGAAGAAATAAAAGAAGCCAGCGAGGAAGAGCTTAGGCAGAGAAGAGATGATAAGCTAAATGCAATAATAGCTGAGATCGATAGTCAGAAGAATTCAGATAAGCTTACAGATGAAGATAGGGAAATATTAAATACTCATCTTTTAGAAGAGGCTAAGAACAAGGAAGCGGAGGATAATTTATGAGCAAGCAAAACATATCATTGTCAGTAATCAAGAGACTTCCAAAATACTACAGGTATTTGGAAAGCATCAACGAAAAAGGAATAATCAGAGTATCTTCTAAAGAATTATCCGAGATAACAGGCCTTACAGCCAGCCAAATTAGACAAGATTTAAACCACTTCGGTTGCTTCGGCCAACAAGGCTATGGCTATAATGTAAAGGAATTAATTGGTGAATTATCAAAGATAATTGGAGTAGATAAAAGTTATAAGATAGTCCTAATAGGTTATGGTAATATAGGACATGCCCTCTACCAATACAAGTCCTTTAGAGATCTAGGCTATGAATTTGAAGCAGTCTTTGATAAGGAAGAATTTACACACGAAGAATTAAAGGTGCAAAAAATCGATGACCTAGGAGACTTCCTAAAAAATAACAAGGTAGATATAGGTATAATAGCAACACCAAAAACAGTAGCCCAAGAAATAGCAGATATACTTTGCGAAGGCGGAATCAAAGGCATTTGGAACTTCTCGCCAGTAGACCTAAAGGTAAAAAATGGAGTGGTAATAGAATCAGTTCACCTAGATGAATCTCTATTTACCCTAACATATTTTATGAATTCACCAGAGGATTTTATATTTTAGATGAATGTAATAAGCGTATCAAACTTGGCCAAAGAATATCCCGGTAAGGAAATATTTTCTGGCCTAAGTTTTAATTTAGAAAAGGGGGACAAGGCAGGACTAGTTGGAATCAACGGGGCTGGCAAGTCTACCCTTTTTAATATATTAACAGGAAACTTAAGAGCAGATGAGGGGAAAATCTTTATCCCCCAAGAAGTTAAAGTAGGCTATCTGGAGCAGATTTTAAGCATAGATAGCCATATGACAATCTATGAATATTGTCTAGCCATCTTTGATGATATGATAAGGCTTGAAGAAGAGATAAGAGAGCTCGAAAAAAAGATGAGCCAGGAAAAGGATGATGAAAAACTTGCCCAGATAATGGATGAGTACACAAAAAAATCTGATCTTTTTCACCAGAAAAATGGCTACGCCATCAAAAGTGAGTTAGAAGGAACCCTAACAGCCATGGGATTTGATAGGGAGGACTTTGATAAGGAAATATCTGTTTTATCAGGTGGCCAAAAGGCAAGGGTAGAGCTAGCAGGTCTTTTATTAGAAAAGCCAGACCTTCTCCTTTTAGATGAGCCAACCAACCACCTAGATATAAAGGCAATCAACTTCCTAGAAACTTTCATCAAAAACTACCAGGGCACAGTAATAATAATATCCCACGATAGGTATTTTTTAGATGCCACAGTAAATAAGATGATGGTCCTAGAATATGGAAGGCTTACATCCTATAATGGCAACTACACCAGCTTCATGACCCAGAGGAAAAAAGACAGGGACGTCTACCTACACCAATATAAGAGCCAGCAAAAAGAAATCGAACGCCAAGAAGAAATCATCGACAGACTCAAAAACCTGGGAGGCTCTAAGAGAAAAAGAGGTATATCCCAATCAAGGTCTAGGCAAAAACTCCTAGATAAGATGGAAAAAATGGAAAAGCCAATCGAACTACAGGACACCATGAGCCTTAAATTTAGCCCAAGAATCCAATCGGGCATGGATGTCCTAAAGGTAGATAAATTAGCCAAATCCTTTGACTATAGGGAGATTTTCAAAAATATTTCCTTTGATATTTATAGAAATGAAAGGGCAGCCATAATCGGAGATAATGGGGTAGGTAAGACCACGCTTTTTAAAATAATCCTCAAGGAAGAGATGCCAGATCAAGGCAATGTCAAGCTTGGCCAATCTGTAAACATAGGCTACTTTGACCAAGAGCAAAAGTCTCTAAACTTAGAAAATACTATCTTTGATGAGATAAGAGAGGCTTACCCAAGGCTTACAAACTTTGAAATAAGGTCCTACCTTGCCAAATTTATGTTCTACGATGATGATGTCTTCAGAGAGATTAGCGAACTATCCGGTGGGGAAAGGGCTAGGATATCCCTCCTTAAGCTAATGATATCAGATTGTAACTTCATCCTCATGGATGAGCCAACCAACCACCTGGATATTGACTCAAAGGAAATTCTAGAAGACGCCATCCTAGATTTTGAGGGGACTCTTTTGATAATTTCCCACGACAGGTATTTCTTAAATAAAATCGCAAGCAAAATCCTAGATATGAAAAATGACCAGATTGATCTTTACTTAGGCAACTACGATTATTATAGGGAAAAGCTAAGGGAAGCAAGCCTGACAGATGAAGAAAGGCAAGTGGTAAGCAAGACCCAAATCAAAAAGGAAAGAAAAAAGGAAAAACTAAAGAAAAGCGAAATCAAGGCCAAAAAGAACAAGATTAGAGACATAGAAAGGGAAATGAAGGAAACCGACCTACTTATCAAAGACCTCACAAAAGAAAGCATGGCTGAGGGCTTTTACAACGACCAAGATAGGGTCGCCCAAGTTTTTAAAGAAATCAAAGATCTTGAGGAAAAGAGAGATGACCTTGATGAAGTATGGCTAGACCTTAATTTAGAATTAGAAGAAGATGATTAAAAGGAAAAAAACAAGGGTATTTATACCCTAAGGAGAAAAATATGGGAAAATTAATGAAATTTCTCTATTCTTTGATGTTAATAGTTTTAATCCTCTTAGGAGCCTTATTTTTGGCCTTTGGAATTGATGGCCAGGCTGTTTTTGAAGCCTTTGTCTACAATGAATATCTTTATAGACTAGTATCTAATGAAGCCTTTGTTCAATTCTTTTTCATGGCTGTAGGCATCTTACTCATAGGTTTTGCAATAGTTTTGCTTATTGTACTTAGACAAAATTCCAACAAGGGATTTGACGTCTTGATTGAAGATGAAAAGGGAAGTGTGCTTATAGCCCAAAGATCTCTAGAATCTTCGATAAAATCCTCAGTTAATAAGTTTTTAGGACTTGAAACCATAAAGGCAAGGGCTAAAATTATTGACAATAACAAGCTTGAGGCAAAAATCTTAGCAGATGACTATTCAGATCAAGCAATCGACAAGCTTGCCGAAAGAGTAAGAGAAGAGATAAAAACAAGCTTAAATAATCTTACAGGACTTGATGAAATAAAAATCGACCTAAAGATTGAAAAGAAGGAAAAGCAAAAAGAGAAGAGAGAATATGGAAGAAATTAACAAGGATACAAATCATACTATATATGATGTAGAGATGAGAAAGCTTGATAATAGAGAAAACAATAAAAAATTTCTTCTTGCTTTCTATCGATTAAACAAAGGGAAAATAAACTCTACAATCCTTAGCCTCATCACCCTTATTTGCCTATTTAACTTTGGTTTTTTTAAGACCCTGGGTATCTGGGTAGTGATGGTAATAGGCTATTTGATCGGAGCTTATTTTGATAAAGATGTAAGAGTGCTTCAAATAATTAGGAAAATTGTAAATTAAGGAGTAGACATGACAGATAATCTAAATAAAGAAATCAAAAAAGACCTAAATGATGGCAGAGAATTGGAATATGAAGAAAGCAAGCTTATCATAGAAGATAAGGTAGTTGCTAAGATTGCTAGAATAGCCATTAATCAAGTGGATGGTATTCTTGAAATGAAGGGTAATATTGCTGATTCTATCGGATCATTTTTTGGCTCCAGCGATAGGAGAACTGCTGGTGTTAATGTAGAAGTTGGAGAAAGAGAAGCAAAGATTAACCTAGATGTAATTATCGAATATGGCAAAAATGCTAGGGAAATCTTTAACAACATTCAAAGAGTAGTAAGTTCTAATGTTAGAGAGATGACTGGTCTTGAAGTAGTGACAATAAATGTGGATGTTGTGGATGTTCTAACAAGAAAAGAATACCAAGAAAAACAACAAGCAAATTCTGACGCTGACAAAAAGCAAAATAATTACTAAAAATAAGGCCTGCTAAGCGGGCCTCTTAGTATGGAGATAGAATATGAGAGATTTACTCGATAGCAAGACAAGACGTTACATATTTGTAGGATTTTGTCTGATAGCTATATATTTTGGATTTTTTTATATAGATAAGATTGGAGAATTTTTATCAAGGGCTTATCAGGTTTTTAGGCCTCTAGTTTACGGATTGGTTATAGCCTTTATAATAAATCTTCCGGTCAACTTTTTTCATAATGACCTTTTATCAAGATTTGATGCTTTTAAGAAAAATAAGAAGCTAAGCCTCACCCTATCTTTGGCAATTTCATGGATAATATTTTTTGCAATGGTGACAATAGTCTTAACAGTTTTAATACCAGAGCTTTCCAGGGCAATTACCAAGCTTAGCGAAAATATACCGGTATTTTTTGATTCGCTTGTAGATTTTTTGGATGATTACAAGTTTTTAGAAAAGGCCAGCCATATTTTAGAAACTAAGATTCAAAGTCTAGATTTAGATGGGATAAGCAGGACTGTGACAGGTTTCTTGCAAGATTTCCTAAATTCAGAATCAAATATACTAAATAAGACTGGATCAATTATAAATACAGTATCACAAGGAATCCTAGCCCTTGGTATAGGCTTTATTTTTTCAATATATGTCAGCCTAAATAGAAATGGACTGGCAGATGGGATAACAGGCTTTATTTTTGCCCACCTTCCAATAGATGTAGCTAAAAATATAATCTATGTTTCAAAACTATCCTATGCATCATTTTCAAGGTTTCTCGAAACTAAAATCTTATCATGTATAGCCCTAGGTGTGGCTTGCTTTATAGGAATGCTCATCCTAAGGTTGCCATCAGCTGGTATGATTTCAATTCTTATGGGAGCTTTTGATATTATTCCATACATTGGAGCATTTTCAGCAACAGCCATCGGTATGATTTTGATATTTATCTATTCGCCAGCCAAAGCTCTTATATTTTTGATATTTATCCTAATATTGCAACAAGTCCAACAACAGATATTTTATCCACTTGTAATAGGTAAGCACCAAGGCCTACCTGCTATTTGGATCTTTGTTTCAGTAGTAATAGGCGGGGGACTATTCGGAGTATTTGGTATGGTTGCCTTCATACCGCTTGCGACTGTAATCTACACACTTGTGACAGATAATACCAAAAAGAAACTTAAAAACAAAAATATTAGCGAAGAAGAAATAGAAAATTTAAGGAAAAAAACTTACGAAGAAATAAGAGCGGAAAATTTAAAAGATATATAGAAAAGGTGATGTTGCAGAATAGTTAAATCTATTCTGCAACATCACTTTTTTTCTCGGATATTTGTATTAAGTAATTTAATTATATAGAGATTTTTAAGGTGGGAATAAATTTTTCCACATTTTCCTTA